>SXYT01000186.1 GCA_005788205.1 Actinomycetota bacterium
ACCTCGCGAGTGTGTTCGTCTACAACGGCTCCACCATGCCCGGCGTGCACAACGGCAAGAACATCGACATCACGACCGTCTTCGAGGCTGTCGGTGCGTGTGCCGCCGGCACCATGACGGAGGACGAACTGACCGACATCGAGCGCGCGGCCTGCCCCGGTGAGGGTGCCTGCGGCGGCATGTTCACCGCCAACACCATGTCCTCGATCGCCGAGGCGCTGGGGATGAGTCTGCCGGGCACGGCATCGGCCCCCGCCATCGATCGTTCCCGCGAGGGAGATGCGGAGCGTGCCGGTGAGGCTGTGGTCAACATGCTGCGGCTCGGGATCACCGCGCGCGACATCATGACGAAGAAGGCGTTCGAGAACGCGATCGCCGTGGTGAACGCCCTCGGCGGCTCCACCAACGCCGTGCTCCACCTCCTCGCCATCGCCTACGAGGCGGACGTCGAGCTCTCCCTCGATGATTTCAACCGCATCGCGGGCAAGGTGCCCCACATCGCGGACACGAAGCCCGGCGGCAAGTACCACATGAGCGACATGCACCGCATCGGCGGTGTCCCGGTGGTGCTGAAGCACCTGCTGGATGCCGGTCTGTTGCACGGTGACGTGCTGACCTGCACGGGCCGGACCATGGCGGAGAACCTCGCCGAGATCGATCCGCCGGCCCCTGACGGTGACGTGGTGCACCCACTGTCGGACCCGATCCACGCCGAGGGCGGCATCAACGTGCTCACCGGTTCGCTCGCACCGAACGGCTCTGTCGTGAAGGTCGCCGGTCTCACCAAGGACCAGATGCAGTTCGAGGGCCCCGCCCGCGTGTTCGACGGCGAGGACGGCGCCATGGAGGCGATCATCGAGGGGCGTGTGAACCACGGTGACGTCATCGTGATCCGCTCCGAGGGCCCGAAGGGCGGGCCCGGCATGCGCGAGATGCTCGCGATCACCGGCGCCCTGAAGGGCGCCGGGCTCGGCAGCACCGTTGCCCTCATCACTGACGGGAGGTTCTCGGGCGGGACCTGGGGTTTCTGCATCGGGCACGTGGCCCCGGAGGCCGTGGACGGCGGCCCGATCGCCTTCGTGCGCGAGGGCGACACGATCCGCATCGACGTGCCGGCCAAGGCACTGGACATCCTGGTGGACCCCGCCGAGATCATGCGCCGCCGCGAGGGGTGGGTGCCGAACCCGCCCCGCTACACCTCCGGCGTGCTCGCGAAGTTCGCGAAGATGGTGCAGGGCGCCGACAAGGGCGCCGTCACCAATGTCCGCCTCTGAGCGGAACTAATTTGGGGCCATGGAGGAGACGAGCCGTGCCTCGGTGGTCACGAAGGCCGTGCGCATCGTGGGTGGCACGGCCACCACGCTCACGGGCGTCGCGTTGCTCGTGCTGCCCGGTCCCGGCATCGTGCTGATCGTGGCAGGCCTCGGCATCCTCGGCAAGGACATCCCCATGGCCGCGCGCCTGCACCAGCGTGTGATGACGCGCGCCAGGCGCGCGGCGAGTGGCGCTGCCAGTGGCGCGCGCAAGTTGCGCCGCAACCGCTGAGCCTCAGCGCGCCGACGCATCCGCACGACCCTGGCGGGCGCGGTTCTCGGTGTCACGGACGCTGTCACCGGTGACGGTCATGTGGCCCATCTTTCTGCCGGCACGTGGGGAATTCTTGCCGTAGAGATGGACGTGTGTGCCCGGCCCGAGCGATGCATTCTCGAATCTCGGTTCACCCGTCGCCCACAGGTCACCGAGAATGTTCGCCATCGAGACCGCAGGGAACAGCATCGATGTGTCGCCGAGCGGGAGCCCCGCGAGCACACGGACTTGTTGACCGAACTGGCTGGTGTGCGCCGCATCCATCGTCCAGTGTCCGCTGTTGTGCGGACGGGGCGCGATCTCGTTCACCAACAGTGCACCGCCCGACACGAAGAACTCGACTGCCATCACCCCCGCATAGTCGAGGTGCTCCGCGATCATCAACGCCGCCAGTCGACCCTCTTCAACGACCGCGAGGTTGCCCCCGGTCGGCCCCGCGTACGGGGCTGAGCTGATGTCGAGGATCCCGTTCACGTGGGTGTTCCGTGTGGGTGCATAGACGGCGGTGTCGCCTGTGGTGGACCGGGCGAGGATGACCGAGAATTCGGCATCGAGCGGGACCATGCTCTCCAGCACGCAGGGGACCTTTCCTGTCCGCTCCCACGCACCAGCGAGGGAATCGAGCGTGTCAAAGCGCTCCTGTCCCCGGCCGTCATAGCCCAGTCGCGCCGTCTTCAGCACGTACGGTCGCCGTGCGATCGGTCTGCCGGCCCGCCCGCTGTCAATGACACGCCGCACGTCGGAGTCGGTCTCGATCACGTCGAACGGTGCGGTCGCCAGACCGAGATCGAGGCACATGGATTTCTCCATCCGCCGGTCCTGGCCGATGGCGACGGCGCGGGAGGACGGCCGCACGGTGATCCGCTGCTCGAGGAACTGCAGCGATGACACGGCGGGGTTCTCGAACTCGACGGTGACGGCATCGCACCGGTCTGCCAGCGCAAGCAACGCCGCTTCATCCTCGTACCCGGCAACAATGTGCATGTCGGCAGCCCTGCCCGCCGGAGAGTCAGGGTCGGGGTCGAGGACGACGGTTCCGAATCCCATCGAGCGGGCAGCGACGACGAAATACAGCCCGAGTTGCCCGCCACCCAGGACGCCGAGCGTGCCCACCGTCAGCCCGGGGGAAGGGTGGACGAGGCCGCGGCATCGTGGCGGCTCTTCCTGTAGGCGACCAGCCTGGCCATGATGCCTGGATTGTCGGGTGCGAGCAGCTGGAGCGCGAAGAGAGCGGCGTTCACCGCGCCCGCCTCACCGATTGCGAATGTGGCAACGGGGACACCCGCGGGCATCTGCACGATCGAATACAGCGAGTCCTGCCCGCCCAGATGGGTGGTGGGGACGGGCACACCGAGCACGGGCACGGTCGTCTTCGCGGCGAGCATCCCCGGCAGGTGGGCGGCACCTCCTGCACCGGCGACGATTGCGCGCAGTCCCCGGCCCGACGCCGACTCGGCGAAGGCGAACATCTCGTCAGGCATGCGGTGCGCGGACAGCACCATGACCTCCGGTTGCACCCCGAAGTCCGCGAGCGTGTCGACGCAATGTGACATGACGTTCCAGTCGCTCTGTGATCCCATGACGACAGCAAACGGGGGATTCGCCGGTTCGGGCACGACCACAGCCTATGCGCGGCCGTGTTGGGCTCTGGCGCCGTTTACAACATGTAAAGCAATCGTCACGTTTTGAGTGGAATGTAAAGAAGCGCCACCCTTAGGTTCGGGAAATGAGGGCAGTGGTGGAGTCACAACTTGATGTGCACACCGTGTTCGTGCCCCGCACGGCGAACCAGAATTGCGAACTTGCGAGACGGGCAGAGCGTCTCGGCTTCCCGGGGGTCACCTTCGTGTCGCATGATGCGTACTTCCTCGCGGGATGCACGGAGGAACAATCCCGTGGGATCACCTCCGCACTCATCAACGAGCCGTTCGTGCGCGACGGAGCCGCGGTGCTGTCCCCGCTCGGGCGCGCTGTGAGGGTGCACGTGACCAGACGGCCCGGCGTCACTGACAGGGTGGCGCACCAACTGAGGGCCAGTGCGTCCGCGATGGGGATCGAAGTGTCAACCGCGACCGGCTCCTGTTTTGACATCACAGCCACGGGAACGATGACCGAGCCGGATCTCTGCCGCCTGGTGGAGGCGCTGCTCTGCAATCTGATCATCGAGACATGGACGACGGGCACGCCCGTCCCTGGTTTTGTCGGCGAGGGCACCGATCCGGTTGCAGGAGTCGGGTTGGTGTCCCTGTGCGGCCTCGATGACGACGGTCTGGTGTCGCTCAGCAAGTGCCGCGGCCTCGCTCTCGACCTTGCCGAGATGCGAACGGTGCAGGAGTGGTTCGGGCGCGAGGACCGTGAGCCGACCGATGCAGAGCTGGAGACCATCGCGCAGACCTGGAGCGAGCATTGCTCCCACAAGACCTTCAAGGCCTCCATAACGACTCCCGACGGGCCGGTCGAGCCGTTGATGCAGCAGCTGCGCCGGGCCACCGTGGAGATCGACGCACCGTTCGTCGTCTCCGCTTTCGACGGCAATGCAGGAATCGTCCGGTTCGGTTCGATGCCTCCCCTCGCGGTGAAGGTGGAGACCCACAACCATCCGAGTGCTGTCGAACCGTTCGGCGGCGCGAACACGGGCGTCGGTGGTGTGGTCCGTGACGTCCTCGCTGCCCCCGCGCGGCCCGTCGCGCTCACTGACATCCTCTGCTTCGGCCGCACCGACACCGCCCCCGCGGAGATTCCTGCGGGTGTGCTCCATCCTGCATTGATCGAGGACGGAGTCGTCGCCGGTGTGGCGGACTACGGCAACAAGCTCGGTGTCCCGACGGTTGCGGGCGCGGTCCTCTACGACAACGGGTACCTGCAGAACCCGCTGGTGTTCTGCGGTTGTGTCGGTGAGGTCATGGAGGGCTTTCCTGCCATCGGTCTTCCGCGCGTCGGCGACCGCATCGTGCTGATCGGCGGCGGCACGGGCCGCGACGGGATCAAGGGTGCGACGTTCTCGTCAATGACGATGGACGCGACGACCGGCCAGGTTGCGGGGGCGTCAGTACAGATCGGCGACCCCATCGTCGAGCGTCTCGTCGGGGAGGTTCTTGCGGGCCTGCTCGACAGGCCTGACCCGCTCTGCTCCGCGCTCACCGACTGCGGTGCGGGAGGTCTGTCCTCGGCAGTCGGGGAGCTTGCCGACGGAATCGGTGCTTCTGTGCAACTGGAGAAAGTCCCGTTGAAGTACGCGGGGCTCCAACCGTGGGAGGTGTGGCTGAGCGAGGCGCAGGAGCGGATGGTTGTTGCCGTGGCCCCGGCGGATCTCGCTGATGTGCTCGCGATCTGCGCACGGCACAGTGTCGACGCAGCTGACATCGGGGAGTTCACGGGCGGGGGTCGGTTGGTCGTGTGCCACGGCCCGACCGTCGTCGTTGACCTCCCGACCGATTTCCTGCATGCAGGCCGTCCCGCCAGGCGGATGACAGCCCGCCCCCGCCGGGCATCGAGGTCAGAGGAATTCGCGCGCATCGTTCCCGACCACCGGACCACGGTGCTCGGGCTGCTGGCCCATCCGACCATCGCCTCGAAAGAGGCCGTCGTGCGTCGTTACGACCACCATGTGCTCGGCGCCACTGTCATCGGCCCGATGGCCGGTCAGTTCCAACTCGGGCCGTCCGACGGTTCCGTCATCGCGCACCCCGGGTCGAGCGAGGGCTTCGCCATCGGTATCGGGGTGAATCCCCAGTACGGGATCTTCGACCCGGAGGCGATGGCGTGGGCCGCCGTGGACGAGGCGTTGCGCAACGTCGTCGTCGCCGGTGCCGACCCGGCTGCCGTCGCTCTGCTCGACAACTTCTCCTGGGGAGACCCGACAAACGAGTCCACTCTCGGTGACCTCGTGCACGCGGTGAAGGGTTGTTGCGACGCGGCACGCGCGTTCGCCGCCCCCTTCGTCTCCGGCAAGGACTCCCTCAACAACGAGTACGAGGACGCCCACCTCGGGCGTCACTCGATCCCCCCGACTCTCGTCGTCACGGCCCTCGCGCATGTCCCGGACGCCGACCTGGTGCCCGGAACGGCTCTGCAGTCACCGGGGAGCATCGTCGTTCTCGTCGGCCGGACCCGAGCAGAGATGCGGGGCAGCCATCTGGATCTGCTGCTCGGTGCCGACCACGGCGGGGAGGTGCCCAAGCCGGACCACTCGGCCCCCCGCACGTACCGCGCGGTGCATGAGGTCATCAGGCGGGGCTTGGTTCTCTCCGCACACGACGTGAGCGAGGGTGGACTCGCCGTGGCCCTGTCAGAGATGTCGTTCGCGACGCCGGGCATCTCGCTCGACGTCGATCTGCGCCAGGTCCACGCGGAGGACACCGTCGCGCTGTACTCGGAATCGAACGGACGGATGCTTCTCGAGGTCGCCCCCGGCTGCCTCGAGGAGGTGCTGGATGCGCTCGCGGGCCGTGCGACCCCCATCGGGCGCACCACTGACAGCGATTCGATGGTCATCGTCCTGCACGAATCGACCGTGACGGTCGCGAACGAGGAACTGCGCGCGGCCTGGGGTGGTGCCCGGTGAGACCGACCGTCGCGATTCTCTCCGCACCCGGGACCAACAGGCACCACGATCTTGCGTTCGCCTGCGAGACCGCAGGAGCGGACACCGTGCATGTGAACGTGCGGGAGCTCCCCGAACGTGCCGCCGACGTGGCGGCTGCCCAGGTGATCGCGATCGCGGGGGGTTTCTCGTACGCCGACGCGCTGGGTTCGGCGAGGGTCTTTGCAATGGAGCTCGAGCGCCGCATCGGCGATCTCATCCGCGAACGGGTCGAATCAGGGACTCCGGTCCTCGGGATCTGCAACGGGTTCCAGACACTCGTCCGCGCGGGCCTGCTTCCGTACCCGGGGGACGTGACCGCCGCGCTCGCGCACAACACGAACGGCCGGTTCGAGTGCAGGTGGGTGACGTTGCGGACGGTCAACACCACGAGCATCTGGTTGAGGGATCTTCCGGACGCCGTGACCGCACCCGTCGCGCACGGCGAGGGACGTTTCACCACGGACGGGCACACGCTGCGCCGCATCGAGGAAGAGGGTCTGGTCGCGTTCCGTTACGCCACGCCCGGCTCCGGGTGCGCCGGCGGGCAGTATCCCGCAAACCCGAACGGCTCGGACAACGACATCGCCGGTGTCGTGGACCCGTCCGGGTTGGTTCTCGGGATGATGCCCCACCCCGAGAACCATGTGGTCGCCCGCCAGAGCCGGGGAGGTTCCCCGAACGGGACCGCCGGGCTCGCACTCACACTCTTCAGAAACGGAGTCAACCATGCACTCGCTAGATGACACGGGTCCCGTCCAGGTGCTCGACGACGTGGACCTGCCCCTCCCGGGCCGGTCTGTCGGGAAGGTCCGTGTGTCCTACCGGTTGCCCGACGGACGGCTTCTCTTCGTCACGACTGACAGGCTGTCCGCGTTCGACCGGGTGGTCGCGGTTGTCCCGCACAAGGGCCAGGTCCTGAACGAACTGGCGTGGTGGTGGTTCGCGAACACGAAGGACATCGTCACCAACCATGCGCTTTCCAAGCCCCACCCGAATGCACTGGTGGCGCGCGAGGCGAGATCGCTCCCGGTGGAGGTTGTGGTCCGGGGCCACATCACGGGGGTCACGTCCACGTCGTTGTGGAAGCAGTACGAGGCAGGGGCCCGGGTCATCTACGGGCACAAGCTTCCCCATGACCTCCGCAAGAACGCGCGGCTGCCCGAGGCCATCATCACGCCGACGACCAAGGCAGAGGCCGGTCAGCACGACAGCCCGCTCACGTGTGCGGAGGTCGTCGACAGGGGACTGGTCGCACCCGCGCTGTGGGAGGAAGTGAAGAGGACGGCACTGGCGCTCTTCGCCCGGGGCCAGGAGGTCGCGCGCGATGCGGGTCTGGTGCTCGCAGACACGAAGTACGAGTTCGGGCTGTCGTCCGACAATGA
>SXYT01000045.1 GCA_005788205.1 Actinomycetota bacterium
AGACCGGGGTCGGTGAGTTTGGCGTCGACGTCGTCGGAGGACCTGCTGAGAGCCCATCCCCCGACGACGCCAACAATCAGTGCAATGAGGACCGCTCCAGCGGCTCTGCGCGAGCGGATCCGGTCCATGCACTCAGGCTACGAGGTGTGCCGGGATCGGTACCTCGTCGATCTGTGTGACTTGTCGTGCCTTCACGGGCGGGCGACCGCGGGGCTTGCGTCCGGCGATGACGCGGCCCATCTCCAGCTGCTCGCCGCCCCAGACGCCCCAGGGTTCCTCACGCTCGAGGGCCCCAGAGAGGCACTCCCCGCGGCTGGAGCACTTGGCGCAGATTGCCTTCGCGCGCTGCACATCGACCCACTCCTCGGAGAAGAACAGGTAGCTGAGGGTGCCGTTGCCGTCGGAGCAACGCTTTGCCGAGAGGGTGACCGGCTGCTCGAGGAGGCTCGCGCCTCCCACGTCCTTGTTGACTGCTGTGTACATGTTGTCTGTTTCCTTTCCTGTGGGGGAGAGATCTGGGTGTCCTGGGGTAAACAAAAAGGCCGCCTGGGCTGGTAACCCGGCGGCCTCTGGAGCGTTTGTTTCGCTGTTTGCTAGTGCGAAACCTCACAGGGCGGCCGGGTGAAACGCTTGTTTGCGTGCTTCACGGCCTTGGTAAACCACATGCCATAGGACGGCGTGGCTGCCATGGTCGACGGCATGGCAACGACCACGGCTGCTGCCGTGGCTGCTGCGGTTGCGGTCGCGTGTGCCCTGTTCATGACCCAGAAAGGCAACCACACCGCACCGGGGGTGGTCAAGGGGAATTATCTGTTGTTTTCCGGACGACCCCCGCAGGGGGCTCTTTCCCTTGCGGGAGTAGGGTTTTGCTGATGTCCTTCGCCTCGGCCGCCCGGAGTTTCGAGATGGCCGGCCCCACCGGGGCAGGCCGGACCTTCACGGCCAGGCGTCGGGTGAGGCTGGGAGATGCCACCCCGAAGGGCCGTCTGCGCCTCGATGCGGTGGCTCGCTACCTGCAGGACGTGTCGAATGACGACACCCGCGATGCGGAGTGGAGCGACCCGCACTGGTGGGTGGTGCGCCGCACCGTCATCGACGTGCTGTCCTTCCCCGAGTACCTGCAGGAGATCGACCTCACCACCTGGTGCGGCGGCACGGGCTCGCACTGGGCTGAGCGCCGCACGCGGGTCACGTCCCTTTCCGGCGAGGTGCTCGTTGATGCGGCCGCACTGTGGGTGCACGTGGACCGCGACAGCCTGCAGCCGAGCCGTGTGCCCGTTGACGTCACCGCGATACTCGCCGAGTCATCCGCCGGACGGACCGTCGGTGCACGTCTGTTGCTGCGCGAGAGGGAGTTCGACACCGCAGCAGCGACGGTGTCACCGTGGCCGCTGCGGTTCAGTGACTTCGATGCTGTCGGCCACATGAACAACGCCGCCTACTGGGAGGTGCTGGAGGAGCATCTGGCCGGGGACATTGCCGTGCGGGAGGGGCTGCGCGCGCTCGTGGAGCACGTGGTGCAGGTGGAGCCCGGCCAGTCTCTGGTCAGGGCATCAGCAGTGGGTGACGGTGTGTCGGTGCAGATGACCGTGGGCGGCACCGTGCACGCGGCTGCGTGGGCCGGGTCTAGTGCCTGATGACGTACTCGTAGACGCCGTCGACGTCGCGTTGATCGAAGTCGCCGAGTATGCGCAGGTGCTCGAGATGGGCATAGGCCTCGCTGTCGGCCATTGACCCCTGCGACCGTGCCGAGAAGAGGTGCTGGGCGAACTCGTTCACCGTGGCCGGCCTGTCGAGGTTGATGCTCACGCTGCGGATCTTGTCCAGTCTGTCGTGATGGTGCTGCTTGATCTGCTCCACTCGCTCGCCGGTGTTCGTGAACGGGGTGCCGTGCGCAGGCAGGGAGATGCGCACGTCGGCGGAGAAGGCCGCGATCTTGTCGAGTGACCCGAAGAAGAGGGTGAGAGGGTCGCCGTGCGCGGTGAGCCCACTGATGTGCGGTGTGATCGTGGGCAGGACGTGGTCGCCGCTCAGGAGAGTGCCCGACTCCGGGTCGAAGAGACAGAGATGGTCCGCAGTGTGGCCGGGTGTGTGCACCGGCACCCACTGGCGCCCTGCGAGGGTGACCCGCTCGACATCGCCGATGCGCACGGTCGGTGTCGGAACCTTGAGCAGTCCCGGGATGCGGCCTGCGACACGGAAACGCATCTTGCGCCCGAACTCCATCTTCATCGGTGCGCCTCCCCATGGCGGCGGGTCGAACGGGCTGCGCATGAACGTGGCCGCCTCCTCGACGGAGAGGTCCGGCGGTTCGGTCGGATCGAAGAAGGTACGGAAGAGCCGGTGGGTGACGATGTCCGCGCCGGACTCGGCGCGGATCCGTTCCGCACCGCCGTAGTGGTCGGGATGGCTGTGCGTCACGATGACGGTGTGCACGCGCCGCACGGGGACACCGATCTGGGTGAGCCGTTCCTGCAGTGCCTGCCACGAGGCTTTCGTCGGCATGCCGGGGTCCACCACGGTGACGCCCCTGTCGTCCTCCATCACGTACATGTTCACGTGGCCGAGCCCGGTGATGTTCGCCGGCAGCTGGGTGCGCAGGATGCCCGGGGCAACCTCTGTGATCTCGTCGGTCGCCTGCAGTTGCTCGGACTTGGTGGGCCTGGGTGTCCCGCTCACGGCGTGTCTCCTGTCGCGGCCCCGTCCGGGCCCTTGTCAGTGCCGGGACGGAACGCCTTCTCGCGGTAGAAGCGCAGTTCCTCGATGCTCTCGCGCACGTCGTCGAGCGCGCGGTGAGTGCCGCCCTTGCCGCCGCGGGCGTGCTCCAGGCCGGGATACCAGCGCTTGACGAGTTCCTTCACGGACGACACGTCCACGATGCGGTAATGCAGCCAGTCCTCGATCTCGGGCATGTGGCGGGCGAGGAACCGGCGGTCCGTGCCGATGGAGTTGCCCGCGAGCGGGATCTTCCTCGGTTCGGGGCTGTGCACCTTCATGAACTCGAGCGTCCGGCGCATGGCATCGTCATGCGTGACGGTGGAGGACCTGATCGCCTCCAGCAGACCGGAGGTGGTGTGCATGTTGGTGACCACCTCGTCCATCCGCGCCAGCACATCATCCGGCTGGTGGATGACGAGATCGGGGCCCTCGGCGATGACATTCAGGTCGTCGTCGGTGACGAGGGTGGCGATCTCCACGATCACGTGGACGGAAGGATCGAGACCCGTCATCTCGAGATCCATCCAGAACAGCACCGACCCAATCTATTGCGGGCGGGCGATTCCAGCCGAGCCGTGTCCGGGCCGTAGTTTTGGGGCGTGATCGACATCCAGGTGAAGCGGTTGGACCCCGGTCTGCCCCTGCCAGCGGCTGCCCACCCGGGGGACGCAGGCGTGGACCTGTTCGCCCGTGAGGATGCCGTCATCGCCCCGTCCGGCGGGCGCGTGCTGATGCCCACGGGCATCGCCGTTGCTATCCCGTTCGGTCATGCCGGGTTCGTGCTGCCGCGGAGCGGTCTTGCCCTCAAGCACGGCATCTCTGTCGTGAACGCACCCGGTCTCATCGACAGCCTCTATCGAGGGGAGCTGAAAGTGGTGCTGCTGAACACGGACCAGTCACGTCCGTACCACGTGCACCGCGGCGACCGCATCGCCCAGTTGGTGATACAGAAGGTCGAGGACGTCACCTGGGTCGAGGTGGATGCACTCGACGACAACGATCGCGGCGGCGGTTTCGGCCACAGCGGCCGCTGAACCCTCAGCTGCGGGGGAGGCGCGACGACAGCACGCCGGACTCCGCCAGTGCGGAGATCTCGTTCGCACCCATGCCGAGCATGGAGGAGAGAACGGCGGTGTTGTCCTCGCCCCGGTACCTCGAGGTCCCGCGGATCGAGGTGTCGGAGCCGGAGAAGACCCACGGCGAGTTCGGGATGCGGAACGTGCCGCCGTTGCGGTCGTCGGCATCCGTCGTGACACCACGGTCGTGACCCCAGTCCGTGTCGACGAGTTCGGGCATCGTGCGCAGTCTGCCGAAGGCCAGGCCTGCGCGGTCGCACTCTTTCTCCATCGCCGCTGCGTCGGGGAATGCCGCCGCCCATTCACGGATGATGCCGAGGAGATCCCCGATGTTCCTCTTGCGCGAGGCGACATCGACAAAACGCGGGTCCTCCAGCAGGTCCGGGCGGCGGAGCGCGTCGACGAACATGTTGAACGAGCCGGCCTCCGCCGGGTGGCCACTGATGAGCACGTCACGGCCGTCACCCACGGTGAGAATCGGGTAGTCGCCGGGCTGGAACGAGCGGATGACGTTGTCGCTGACCTCGCCCTCGAACAGTTCGCTCTGGGTGTGCTCGTTCACGTACAGCATCGTCTGGGCCATCGAGACGTCGATGCGCTGCCCCTCGCCGGTGGTGACGCGCTGGAAGAGCGCCGCGAGGACACCAGCAGCAGTCTCCATCCCGGTGTACACGTCGCCGTGGCTGTGAGGGTCGTTGCCGAGATGCCCGCCGTGCGCGCGTGACTGGATGCCCGTCATGCCTGTCTCCGCGTTGATGACGCTCGCGTACGCACGGCGGTGCGTCCACGGGCCCGTGTTGCCGTAGCCGCTGATGGAGGCATAGACGAGGCGCGGGTTGACGGCGTGCACGGCTGCCCACCCGAGGCCCAGCTTGTCCATCACGCCGCCGCGGTAGTTCTCCACCAGCACGTCGCACTTCGCGGCGAGGCGCAGGATGATGTCGACCGCCTCGGGGCGCTTCAGGTCGAGCGAGATGTTGTGCTTGCCGATGTTCTGCTGCGTGAAGTAGGTGGACACGGACCCGACGCGCGGGTACGCGAAGCGGGTGAGGTCACCGTCGGGAGGCTCCACCTTGATGACCTCGGCACCGAGGTCGCAGAGCATGCGGGTGCAGTGCGGACCGGAGAGCACCCGCGTGAAGTCGAGCACGCGGATACCTTCGAGCGGCCGCGCCGCAGTCGTTCTGTCCCCATTCGTTGCCACAGCGACATGAACCGTACCGAAGGCGCGGTCATCCTGCCCAAGCCGGCCCGTGAGGGGCACCCCGGGACCGATCGTTGTCGCCCTGACGACCCGTGAGGCCAGCCCAGGTCCTCGCCTCCGCCGGGCTCTGGCTGTCGCACCATTCCCTCATGCGCTGACTGGCCGTAAAATGCGCACATGACCACCATCGAGAACAAGCCGAACCCGTTCCTCCGTGGCAACCTCGCCCCGGTGGACGTGGAGACCACCGCCTTTGACCTCCGCGTCACCGGCACTCTCCCCGCCGAGTTCGACGGGCGCTACCTGCGCAACGGGCCG
>SXYT01000187.1 GCA_005788205.1 Actinomycetota bacterium
CCCACCCAGCACCGGTTCCTGAACGGCCTGGACGACATCGGCATCACGCTCACGCACGCCGGGGCAATCGACACGTTCGAGAAGAACCGCCCCGCCTGGCTGGCGCGGTAGTCAGCCGGGAATCGACACCGACAGCTCCGTTCGCACCGACGTTCCAGTCGTTGTCGGACCCGGCCCGATGTCGGCAGTGCGAGGGACCGTCAGAGAAGACCGGCAAGGCCGGTGGCGCGTTGCACCTTGGTGCCGATCGCCGCCCGCAGGGCCTCCTCGGTGGCAACGATGGTCAGGTGCGGCTTGGCCCTGGTCATGCCCGTGTACAGCAGTTCCCGCGTGAGGATCCGGGAGCGTCCCTTCGGCAGGACGACGACGGTGTGCCCGAACTCGCTGCCCTGGCTCTTGTGGATGGTGAGCGCGTGCACCGTCTCCACGTGCGGCACCCTCGCGACCGGGAGCACCGTGACACCCTCGGAGTCGCCGAACACCACGACCGGCCGGTTGCCGGCATCCCTGCACACGACCCCGATGTCACCGTTCGAGAGGCCGCTGAATGAGTCATTGCGCGTGACGATGACGGGACGGCCGATGTACCACAGGCCGCGGGCGAGCTCACCGAGCTGGCGCTCCACGGCAGAGTTCCAGCCCGACACACCGAGGTTCCCGCGCCGGTGCGCACACACCACCTGAAGGCCGTCACGAAACTCGAGCACCGCACGGTATTGGTCAGGGGTCGAGGCGCCGGCGGCAAGCTCGCACAGCTCACGGGCATGTCCCGCAACCGTGCGCGCGAGCTGCTGGAGGGCGGCATCCTCGGTCACGGGATCTACCCATGCAAAGCGGGCCTCGCTGGCCGTGCCGGCGGCGTGACGACGCACCGCTGCGAGTGCGGCATCAGCATCGCCCGACTTCGTGTGGGTGGCGATGTCGTCGACCGGCGTCCCCTCCTCGAAGCGGTACTTGCCGGTCAGCGACTCGACCGTCACGGCGCCACGCACTGACGCCTCCACGATGTCAGCAAGCACTGTGCCGGCATCCACGCTCGCCAACTGGTGCGGGTCACCCACGAGGATGAGTTCCGCGCCGTCCTTCATGGCCTCGAGCAGGCGCGCCATCATGGACAGGGGCATCATCGAGACCTCGTCAATGATGACAAGGTCGTAGGGCATGCGGTCCTTCGCATTGAAACGCCACTGCACCCTGGCCACCGGGTTGTACTTCAGCAATTTGTGGACGGTGAGCTTCGGGAGCGCGTCCACCACGCTTTCCATCCCGGACGGAACATCGCCCTTCGACACCGCCCACCGCACCGCAGAACGCAGTGCACGGTCCATCCGCTTGGCAGCGAGGCCGGTGGGGGCCGCCAGGGCGACCGTGTCGTTTCCTGATGCACCGGACATGTGCGCGACAATCCTGTGCGCGACCCCAAAGGTCTTGCCGGAGCCGGGTCCGCCCGTGACGATCGTGAGCCGGCCGGCGGCCGAGGCGGTCCTCAGGTACTGAGCCACGAACAGTTCCTCCTCGTAGGAACGCGCGGCATAGAGCCGTGTGCCGTCAAGCACGAACGGCCGTCGCGGCGCGTCCGTCCGTTGTCCTGGGCTGCAGACGAGATCCGGGGTGGTCGACAGTGCGGCGACCCAATCAGCCGCACCAGAGGGCCAGTGCACTGCCGTGGCGTCGGCGTTCTCAGGTGACCACAGGTCGATGTGGCTGAAGTCGACGCAGGTGTGCCCTGACCGCGAGGTGCCAAGGACCAGTGCGAACGCGACCCAGGCGAGCGGGTCGACGTTGCGCGACGCTCCCGCGAGCCGGAAGAGCGCCGACACCGCGCTCAGGTCGCGCGACTCAACGGCACGGGCGTCCACGTACGGCCGCAGGTCATCGGGATACTGGGTGGAGGCGTACAGCGAGCTCATGCGCGCACCCCCGACATCACGTCAGACAGGCGCTCCCACAGACCGCCGGGAGCCTCCCAGACAAAGACACCGTTGCGGTACCCGAGCGCGTCCTCGGGGGTGTCGTCGCCCACCATTCCACGGATGAAGAAGTACGCAAGACCTGCCACAGCCGGCGCCACTGCCCCTGCCCCTGCCGAGCGGGCCCTGACATAGCGGTGCACTGCCACGCCGTAGATGAGCGCCTGCAGCGGGTAGTGGTGGTGTTCCATCTCCTCGCGCATCCGGTCGCGCCGGTACCCATGGATGAGCGTGTCCATGCCATCCTCGTCGAGGCGGTTGCTCTTCCAGTCGGTGACCCAGAGGGACTGCGCGTTGCCGACTGTGACTCTCAACAACGTGTCGATCGAACCGTTCATGAGCCCCAGGAGGGGGATGTCGAACGAGGATGATGCAAGCTCGCGCGCATACGGGGCAAGAACATCGTCTGCCCTGCCCGCACCCTCGAGCACCTCCAGCAGGGTCCGCCCGATGTCGCTGACCTTAACGCCGTCCTTGGCGGCGGCAAGACCGATCTCGAAGCCGAGCTCGTTCAGCCTGTCCGTCGGCTCGACACTGGACAGGCGAAACCCGCCGAAAGGCCCGCCGAGCGGCGTGATGAGCGACAGCACGACCCCGCGGACAAGTTCATCACGGTGCCTCCTCAGAAGCGCACTGTTCGCCACCGCGTCGACCACGCGCGCGACCTCGGCCCCGAGGTCTGACGCTGTGAAATCGATCCTCTCGTACACCGAGTGCATGATCTTGCCGAAGTACGTGCCCCCGACCAGCCGCGCCAGCGGCATCTCCGCAACGCCCAATAGGACGACGTCATCGCAGTACCCCGACCTGATCGAGATGATCTCGTCGTCGTCGTTGTGGCCTCCGCCGCTGCGGTCGTCGATGTCATTGACGTCCATCTGCCTGCCCTGGCGCGTCTTTGTGATGCCGGAGAACGACATGCGCCGGTACGTCTGCTCGGTGGAGCCACCGAACGGCGCGAGACCGGGCTCCTCGTCGGTGGACTTCTTCGTTTGATAGCGCGGGAACTCGCGGATGCGATCCGCGGTCACGACGTCCACCAACCGGCTGACCGGCCCGAACCGGGCCGGGTCGTTCAAGCCCTCGGTGACGCGACGGCCACCGTGGTTGCTGCCCTCCGGTTGGCTGGCGACGATGAGCGACACATGGTGCTTTGCCCGCGTGAGTGCGACATAGAAAAGGCGCATCACCTCATCCGCTTCCTCGGATGCTCTTGCGGTCTTGGCCGCATCAAACTTGCGCTCAACCACGTATCCCGCGTCGATCACGCGCTCGTTCTCGCCCGGAGAGCCCGCCTTGGCGCGGTGGAACTGGTCTGCACCGCGCGAGTTTCTCTGAGTCTTCCACAGATCCGCCACCACGACGATGGGGAACTCGAGCCCCTTGGACGCATGAACCGTCATGATCTGCACGGCGTCGCGGTCACTCTCCACCCGACGGCTGACCGTCTCGGACTGGTCCTCGCGAGCGGACAGCACGGCAATCGCATCGAGGACTTCGGACGGCGGGCACCCGGTGCCGTTGGTTGCCCGGTGCAGGAGCTCCACCACATGCGCAAAGTCGGTCTCGCGCCGCTCCCCCGCATCCCCGCGCACGATGCGGTTGGCAATCTCCTCGTCGCCGCGCAGACGGGCGGCAACAGCGGCGACTCCGCCGCTGCGGAGCGCACGCCCCCATTGGCTGACGGTTCGCTGGATCGTCTCGATCCGCTCCTCGTCGAGCGCGCCTGCATCAGCAAGCTCCACACCGAAGAACGGGGTTGCCGCCACGAGCCTGATGAGTGAGAAGTCATGTGGCTCCGCCATGGCGCGGAAGAGACGAGACAGGGCTGCAGCCATCTCGCCCTTCATCACGTTCTCTGTACCCGAGCTCACGGCACTGACCCCAAGGTCCCGCAGTGCCGCCTCCACGGCTGCACCGGTGCTCTTGCTCGTGACGAGCACACAGATATCACCCGGCTTTGCCTTCCCTGTCTTGCCGTCCTTCGTGATGCTCACCGTCTCGAGGATCTCCCTGACGCGGAGTGCAGTCGGGCCGACGATGCGGTTCTTGTTGCCGACATCTCCGAGATCGACGATGGTCAACGGCTTGCTGCCCGTGAGCGACGAGCCGGGCGCCCCATCCCGCGCGGTGACGGGCACGTAATCAATCCCATCACCGAACGTCCAGCCGGCGAACAGATGATTGAGCGCCTCCAGAAGGTCGGCATCGCTGCGCCAGTTGCGCCGCAGCGTGAGGCGCTTTGTGTCGTCGCGGACCGCCAGGTACGCCTCGATGTCGGCGCCCCGGACACGGTAGATCGCCTGTTTGGGGTCCCCCACAGCGACGAGCGTGTGCGTGGTGGAGCTGGGGTCGAAGATGTGCCGGAAGATCGACCACTGGAGCTTGTCGGTGTCCTGGGCCTCGTCGATGACAGCAAGCCGAAAGCGCTGACGGAGCGCCGCGGTGAGGACGACCTGGCTGGTGTCGGCGAGCAGTTCCGCAGCACGGCGCAGAAGGTCGTCGAAGGTGGGCTCCATTTCCGTGCGCTCGCGTATCCGCTCGACGCACTTCTCGACGACATCGATGACATGGTCGAGGCCGGCGTTGAGTTCTCCCGCGGTCTTTCCAGCCTGCGCCTTCTGGTACGGGGCGTACGACAGGACCGACAGCGGCGACCCGAGGCGTGCCTCTACCACGGCCCTGAGCCGAGGTGATTCGTAGATGTTGCCCCGGATTGCCTCGGTGATGACAGCGTCATTCACAACCTCTGAGATGATCCGCTCGAGATCCGTCTCGTCACCCTCCCCCACGGCGGGCAGGCCGGCCATGGCGAGGATACGGGCGCACACCGAGTGGATAGTGGAGATGGTTGCAGTGTCGAACTCGCGCAGGGCACGGGCGAGGCGTGCCGCCCGGGCGGGCGCATCCGCACCGACGAGATCCCCGGCGAGATGGTCGTCCACGTCTGCCGTTCCCGCACGCAACTGGCGCTCCAGCGTGACGAGACGGCGGCGAATCCGGTCGCGCAGCTCAGCGGCCGCATTGCGCGTGAACGTGGTGACGAGGATGTTCCCGATCCGGATGTCATCGTTCAGGGCGATGGTACGCGCCACGAACGCAGCCACCGAGAACGTCTTGCCGGTGCCGGCGCTCGCCTCAATGACGGTTCCGTTGACAACCTGTGGGTCGACGATATCGAAGTCGGGGTAGACCGGCTGGCTCATCGCACCACCCACTTCTGGAGGCCGTTGCCTTTGCCGCCATCCTTCTCGAGGACGAACGACACCTCACGCGTGCCGAGAAAATCGATGATTGCCGGGTTGTCGGCCGGGTAGGCACGCTCGATCACGGGCGATGACCCGAACACAACAGCCTCTGGTGATGCAGTGAACTTTCGGCCCTCGACGAAGTCGTCAAAAGCATCAAGTACGGCGTCGTCATCAACAGAACCCGCATCGACGATCTTGGATGCCGTTTCACCGAAGGCTCCGCAGGGGGTCACGCGGGCCACAGGTTCCACACGGGCCAGGTTCAGGAGGCGTCGTGCGGCCTCCGCTTGGTCGATCGAGACGTCCAGTGTGATCACGTTTGCGAGGAACCCGAGCGTCTTGTTCTTCGTGTCGCGATGGACCACGATTGCCTGGGCCACGTTGCGGCCCGCGGCGCGCAGCGCCAGCAGGCGCAGCGCGAGTCTCGTGATCTCCTTTTCCGCCTTGGAGTGATACAGCAACGAGAACACGAGACCAGCACCCGAACTCTCGACAACGTTCGGCACGTGGCAGTCAATAACTGTCCCGTCCTCGCCGCGGATCTTGAACTCGATCGGGTCTGGGTGCGCCAAAGGGATGCCGAGCGTGCTCGCGTGTCCACGCACGGCTGATGCAACGTCGAACGCAGTCCCCAGTGCCTGTCCCTCGAACGGGGGCACCGGGAGGGTGTCGCTGCCGGTGGCGGCCGCCTCCCAGTCAGCGCGTGAGTTCTCGAGTGCATCTGCCCCGGCGGCATCGACCAGCGCCCCGGCAAGACGTGCGAGCACGAACTCGTCCTGGTCCACCGGGAGCGTGGCGCCCGGGTCCGGGGTCTCGTACTCGGTGTAGATGTGCAGTGTCTCGCGGAGGTAGTAAGAAAGCGGGTCGATGACGAGCATCTCGAGGTTCTGCAACGGCACCTCCAGGTACGGGTCGGCGGTCACTGCGACAGGGACCGGGACTGTCCCGTCGGCGAGCAAGCCCCGCGATGCTGACAGTGCCGCAGAGTCGTGCGACCACCTGATGCCCGCCACCGGGCCCTTATCGGTCACGAAGTTGAGCACCCCGCTGGCGTGCCGGGGGTGGAGGTGCTCGATGGCGCTGTGCTTCGCGGGGTCATCAGGGATGTCAACCCCGAGTCGTCCGCAGAGGTCGAGTAGCTCGGCGAGCGGCGTGACGAGCGGGACGGGCGAGTTGTTCTTGATGCTGCGTCCGTTGCACGTGATGACGAGCCTCTCCCCCGCCGCGAGGACGGCCTCGAGCAGCACGCGACGGGTGTCGACGCGCGGGTCGGGATCCCCCATCAACGGGTCGGTCGCGATGATGTCGTCACCTTCGGCCTCTCCAACCGCGAGCGTGCCGTCATCCACTCCGACGATGCACACGACGCGGAACGGGACGGAACGCAGGGGCACGAACGACGTGGCAGTGACAGCACCTGTCCGAAGCGGCTGGCGCCCCGGGGTGGCAGCGAGACGCTGGCCGAGAAGATCGGCGAACTCAGCGAAGCGAACCGCCTCGAGAACCTGCGTGCTCGACGTTCCTTGCTGCAGGACAGTTGAATCGCCGAAGACCTTGATGACTGCGAGTGCATCGTCGATGTCCGTGCAGGACGGTCCGCAGAGTGCGACGAGAAACCTCTCGATCTCCTGGCACCACGTGCTGACGGGCTGCGGTTCATGGGCCTTGTTCTCCATCTCTGCGAGTACCCCGAGGATCTCGGTGAGGGCGGTGATTGAGTCAACCTCTGCGGTGTCGATATGGGTGAGGGGAACCGCACCGCCGAGCTCGCGCTGGGGTGTGGCGGCGTCGGGCAGCAGGGCCCCGAGGAGGGCACGGTCGAGCATGTCTTTCCACGTGTGGGCCGTGATCTCGGTGACGCCGAAGCCGGCTGATGCCCTCTGGCCTGCGTCAAGGCCCCACCGCACCCTGGTTGCCTCCACGAGCCGCAGCCAGACGTCAACATCGTCCTGGCTGAGCCTGCGGGGTGCGAGGACCAGGTCATCGGATGCGATGCGCATCACCGAGGCGACATCGAACCGCGACCCGACAAGCGAGAGAACAGCGCCGAGCAGGTCCGCCCCCGGGCTGACATCGCGCAGCGAACGGTCCGCCACGACGAGCGGGACGGTGATCTTGCGCTTGTCATGGAGGGTCATGGGCTGGTCGAACGTGGCCTTGAGCAGGGGGGCGGCTTGCTCGATGTCGGCGCACAGCACGACCACCTCATGAGGCTGGAGACCGGGGAGTTCGTGGAACGCGTGGAGGAGCGCGTCGCGCAGCACCTCGACCTGGCGGGCGAGGTTGTGCCCGCGGTGGATCTGAACCGATGCATCACCGTCCACGAGAGCGGCGCGCACGACACGGTGCGGTGCCGCGACGGCATCGCGCATCCGGTGCAACAGGTTCGTGGACGTGACAGGAGGCGCGGTGACAGGTGCTGCGGCCTCGATGCCCTGGGAGGCGAGGAGCATCTGCAGCTCGAAGGCACCTCGCAGCCAGGTGGTGGCGAGCACGTCGCACCCGGGAACCACATGGAGGTCATCCGCCCGGGCGGGTGCCCTGCCGGGTGTGACGGGAAGGGACGCGGCCACGGAGTTCCACTGCTGCCAGAGATGAGCAGACGGGTGCACGCAGATGACCTCGACATCGATGGCATTTCCGAGCGCACGCAGGATCTCGAGGTTCGCCACAGAGAGAGTCTCGACACCCGCCACCATGAGGCGGGGCGGCAGGCCGGGGATGCCTTCGCCCAACTGCAGACGTGCGCAGAGTTCCTCAGTGCGCGCCGGCCAGGACGGGACACCGATGACATCGCGGACCCGGCGCCACAGCGCGAACTGCCACTCCATCTGGGCGTTGTCACGGCCAACCTCGGCGTTCGTGCGGTGCGCCACCTCCCACTCGCGAATGAGAGAGGGCCGTCGTGCTGCGTAGCGGTCAAACCGATCCGCGAGGGCACGGGCCGCACGGAGATGGCCGCCGTGCTTGCGCACGAGGGGATCATCAGCCGGCAGGTCATGGATGACGCGCAGCACCGCCATGGTGACCCTCTCGATCGACCATGCGTCGTCCTCGTCCTCGATGCCGTCGCGGAGGATGCCGTTCAGCAAACCGACGTAGCCGACACGCACGTTCGCCATGACACCGTCACCGTTGCCCCCGGTTGCGCCGAGCCGGTTGGCAACCTGCGGCGCGAGCCATGCACGCATGCCCGCGGTGGGCACGATCAGGTACTGCGTCTGGAAGAGATCAAGTGTTGCCCCGCCCTGCTCGAGATATCGCACGACGGGATCAACCACGCCCCCGACCTTCTCGACGCTCCAGACTCGCAACGGCATTGACTCCTCTTTCCTCCCCGCACCTTATGAGGGGCCTAACCGACGGACAGTTGGCCACCCGTCGGGGTGGGAGATTGTGCCAGAGGGGTGTGGGAGGGTTTCCCCCCAGCGCACGGGCCTATTCGGTCATGAACTTGGGCAGGTCGCGGAGGCGGGCGTCGTTCGAGAAGATCTCGATAGGGGCCACCGTCGGCAGGCGCAGGGCACGCTGGATGATCCGGCACGTGGTGTGCTGGTTGTATTCGGCCAGCGTCACCGCCCAGCCGTC
>SXYT01000188.1 GCA_005788205.1 Actinomycetota bacterium
AGCCCGACGAGCTACCGAGCTGCTCCACCCCGCGGCGTTGCAGGGAAAGTACGGTACAAGCAACGCGACACAGCCGCAACCCGCTGCCGGCGCGTCCCGACCTCATGGCCATCTTCTCCCGCAAGAACAGACAACCAGACCCGGTTCTCGGTGCGATTGACGACCTGATGGCGTTCTCGGCACAGGCACTCGAGGTGAGCCGCGAGGAGTCCCGCGTCGCGTCGGAGCGGCTGACCCTCCTCGAGGACCTCGTCGCCCGCTACGGCGCCGCGCTCGAGGAGGAAAAAGCCGTCACGCGGGCGACCGCGGAGAAGCTCACCGTCATCGAGCAGCGGCTCGTCAGCATGGGCAACGAGTTGTCGCGCCAACTGCACGAGATGGGCGACGAGATCGACCGGATCGCGGCGAGCAGCGGCGAGGCAATCAACACCGAGCTGGTCGAGTCACTGAAGGCGAGCCAGGTCAGGCTCGCCCAGGAGCAGGCCCGCTACGAAATCGCGTTCCGCCAGGATCTGGCTGCTCTCGCTGACCAACTGGCCAGACGCAACCGCTGACCAGCCGTCCGTCCCGGCGGACTAACCGTTGATCGCCTCGAGGGCCCTCTCAACGAGTGCACGCGCCTGCGCCTGCTTCGACTGGTAGGTGGCAAAGTCCGGCGGCGACTGTGCGAGCGCGGCATCGGCCTGGTCGAACAGCTGCTGTGCCTGTGCGAGCAGGGTGGCCGGCGTGGCGCCGGCCGGCGCGCTCGAAGGTGCCGTGGTCTGCGTGGAACCGGGGACGGTGGTCGTCACGGGCGTGCCCGTCTGGCCGACCCTGTCACCGAGGTTCATGCTGAACCCTGGGAACAACTTCGTGACGGTCTCGGTGAGACTGTCGCCGATCACTGACCTGCCGTTGTACGAGGCCAGCACCTTGCGCACGAACACCTGCTTCGAGTCGCTCCCGTCGGGCAGCACGAACATGGGGCGCAGGTACATGAGGCCCTTGCCGACCGAGACGATCTGCAGGTCCCCGAACGTGACCCGGGAGCCGCGCTGGTCGAGGGGTGTGATCGTCTGGGAGATGGACGGCTCGGACTCGAACTCCGACGCGATTGTGGTCGGGCCCGGCGGGAGCGGCGTGGCCATCTGGTAGACGGTCATCTTCCCGTACGACTTCGGGTCGCTGGACACGACCATGAAGCTGCGCAGTTCCTTGCGGCTGTCGTCCGAGGAGAACGGCACGAACGGGCGGAGCATCGCAAAGACGCCCACATCGGTGGTCTCTCCGGGCGCATGGAAGATCGTGTAGTACGGGGTGAAGCGCTCCCCCGCGGAGTCATCGACTCCGATCGACTCCGCCCCTGCCGGTGCGCCCGGCGTGACGGCACCGATCGCGGACGAGGAGTTGCTGTCCTCGGGTTCGGTGGCCGGGGCCTGGGCCACGCTCCATGCCGCGTCCCGATTGAAGAACAAGGTCGCATCATCGAACTGGTAACGGCCGAAGAGATTGGTCTGCACGCGGAAGAGGTCCTCCGGGTAGCGGAAGTGGGCGGCCAGCTGCGGGTCGACCTCGGAGCCCTTCACGAAGAGGCCCGGGAATGCGGCACGCCACATGCGTGCGATCGGGTCCTTCGAGTCCATCGTGTAGAAGACGGTCTCGCCGGAGTAGGCGTCGATGACGACCTTCACGCTGTTGCGCACGTAGTTGAAGGAGTGGTCGAGACCACTCCCCGCGGTGAGCTGGGACGTGTTCGCCATCTCGGCGTACGGGTACTTGTCGGTCGTGGTGAACGCATCGATGACCCACTTCACCTCGCCCTTCACCACCACGGGGTACGGATCGCCGTCGTAATGGAGGAACGGCGCGATCTTGCGCACCCGCTCGCGCACGTCGCGGACCCAGAGGAAACGCGAGTCCTCGCGGACCAGGCGTGACCCGAACAGGTTGAACTCGCCGAAGTTCACGGCGAGCGCGACCTTGCGCATCGTGCCGTTGATCTGGATGCCCGAGTCGGCGGAGAACGACGTCTCCGAGGCACCCTCGCACGCCTGTTCCTTCTGGTCGGTGTTCACGACCGCATAGCCACCGAGACCGTCGCCGAAATACAGCTGCGGCCGGGTGACGCCGAGATCGATGTACTTGGGCCGGCCGTCGCTGGTGGCCACGCTTGCGGGCGCCGCGATCACGCCGCACCCGTGCGTGTAGAGCAGGTGCTGGGAGACCCACGTCTTGTTCGGCAGGCCCGCGGGGTTCAGTTCGCGTGCCGCCACGAGAACCTGCTGGACGCGACCGTCGATCGAGTAACGGTCGACGTCCAGTTCGTTCACGCCGTAGAAGGAGTTGAGGCCCTTGTCCAGGCCGAACCTGTCCCTCATCTGCGTGGGATCGAGCTGGCGGACGTCACGGAGTGCCGCATCATCCGTCTCCACGTCCCCGGCGGTGATCTCCGAGTACGCCACGTCGACGCGCTCGACATCAGAGATGCCCATCGCGGCCTTCGTGGCCTGGATGTTGCGCTGGATGTACGGGAGCTCCCGGGTGCTGACGTTCGGCTGCACCACGAACCGCTGCACGAGCGCCGGGTAGACCGTGCCGGCAACGACCGCGACGACGACCCACAGGCCCATCGCGAGCACGGGGAGGCGCCACCCGCGCTGGCGCACGTTCCACAGGAGGAGGAGCGTGACAGCGAACGAGACGAGGATCATCAGGTTGGTGGCGGGCAACTGGGCGTTCACATCCGTGTACAGCGCGCCGCGCACGACGCCACGGGTGGAACTGGTCAGTTCGTAGCGGGAGAGCCAGTAGTCGGCGGCGCGCAGCAGCGTGCCGCCGGCGAGCAGGACGGAGATGTGCACCTTGGCCTGCGGGGACACCCGCTGGACGCGGTCCTGCGGCCTGATGCTCCCGTTCAGGAAGTGGAATGCAACGGCGATCAGCGTGACGAGCACGAGCGCGCCGAATGCCCACGCCACCACGAACTGGGCGAACGGGAGACGGAACACATAGAAGCCGACGTTCGCCTTGAAGAGAGGGTCGCCCACGGAGAACGCCTGGCGATTGCGGAACATCAACCATTCCTGCCACTGCGCCGATGCCGGGAGCCCGAGCATGAGGCCGATGAGCAGCGCGATGGCGATGCGGAGCTTGCCGCGATGGTTCTTCGTGGCGTTGCGGACGCGCATCACCGCCTGGTCCTCCGGGGTGTTCGGCAGCGTCACCGGGGCCAGTCGGTCCGCGAGGAGGAGGTTGACCCACAGGAAAGCCGCGCACCCGAGGGTGAAGATGACGGCGAGTTCCGCCTTGCTGCGCAGGATGCCCCAGTACACGTCCGAGTAGCCCACGCTGTTGAACCACAGGATGTTCACATAGAACGAGGAGAGCCCCCGGGCGCTGAACAGCAGCAGCAGCACCGAGGCGATGACCACCGAGACGACGATGCGGCCCTTGCTCGGCTTCTTGAACTCTGGGAAGCGGAACCCGGGCGCACCGGGTTGACGCGGGGAATCATCCCTGTTGTTGCTCACGCAGGAGACGCTAGTGCGATGCGGGGCCGATGAGGCATCGACAACCCGTGTGGGCCATCGGATGCATGTCACCTGTGGGGAACGGTTGCCCCTTTGTGACGGTTCCGGCGAGCGAATTGTCCGCACAGTCGCCGCAGCAGGAGGATCCTGCGTCCACCAGCCAGTGGATACCGGTCGAGGGCTCGAGGGAGAGGTACGCACCCGCGTTGAACGCGGCGCACGCCACGTCATCCACGTGCTCGTCGATCCCCGTCATTTTCCACTTGCGGTAGACATCACGCATGAGGCCGGCGAGCACCTGGCGGTCACCCTCTGCCTCGCCGATGGCGATGCGGGAATCCTCCCGGAACATCGCGACGAGACCGTCCAGGACCGCGGTGCTGACTGCAGTCCCCACCGCCTTCTGGGTCACCCGCTTCGATGTGCCGCGTGCACCCTTCATCGACTTCGCCCCGGCCGATGCGGCTGCCATTGCGTCCTCGGACACTGCGGAGCCGTAGCGCTTCGCTTGTTCACTGGCCGTGCCGAGAACCGCGTCGATCTCGAGCGACGACCGCTTGTTGCGGAGGTGCTCGAGCACGTTGTTCTGCTCGTCTGCGAGGACACGCTTGAACTTGCGGGCGATCTGGGGCACCACAGGCGCGACTGCCTCGTCACGCTCCGAGAAACGGGCAGGGTCGACGGCAGGGGCGAACGCGGCGGGCTTCTTTGCCGGCGCCGACTTCTTCTGCGCGGCCTTCTTGCCGGCAACCTTCGGCGCGGGAGCGGCGGCCGGTGCCGGAGCGGATGCCTTGGCGACCTCCTCGGTGCTGCCGGCGCGGAGCTTGGCGAAGATGTCGTCGACCTTTGCGTCCTTGTCCGGTGCGGCACCGACCGGATGGTCCGTCACCGGCTGGTGCGGCTCCTCGACATCCGGCACGCGCACAGGCCTGCGGTCGAACAGGGAGACCACGTTGGTGACGGGACGGTCGTCCGTCTCGACCGTGTCCGGATCCCCCGTCGGGTCCTCCACGACGGGCCCGGGGACGTCGAGATCGTCTGCCACGAGTGACGGATCCGCGGATCCGTCCCCGGCGATGCTGACGTGCCCGGGAACCTCCACGTCCTCGCTGTCAACCGGAATGTCGATCTCACCGATTGCGGGCCCGTCCAGGGGGATGTC
>SXYT01000189.1 GCA_005788205.1 Actinomycetota bacterium
CGGATGATCTCGTCCTGCTCGGACTGGATGGTGGCCACGATGTCACCGAGTTGCCCGGTGCGGCCGCGCTCCAGCGCGCTGAGGAGCGTGCTGTACCCGCGGATGCCGGCGCGGGGGTTCGCGTCGACCAGTTCGTCCTCGTTGCCGACACCGAGGTGTCCCTCACCGAAGAGCTCGTCCTCGAGGCCGAGCAGCTCGCGGCCGTTGACGATGAAGTGGCGGCGCCGCGCAAGACCCATGGGCTCGCGGCCGGTGGCACGGTAGAACGGCTCGGCGACGGGAGCACGCCAGTCGACGACGACGGGCTCGCGGTTCTTGTCGGACAGCGCGAGACGGCCGATGCGGAACGTCTCGAACACGTCGACCGCGTCGGTGACCCTGTCGATCCGCCCGAACACGAGGGCGGAGTCGCCCAGATCCAGTTTCTCCAGACGGTGCACCAGTTGCTCATCGACCGCGTTGCGCTCGAAGCGCGCCTGGAACGTGCCTCCGGGGCCGGTGGTGGTGAGGTCGCGCATCTTCAGCGCGTCCTCACGGCTCTCCTCGAGACACCGGTAGGCGAACTCGATGAACGCCATCTCCTCGTCGAAGTCTGGGTGCTGCTGGGTCATGTCGGTCGTGTTCCGCCTTGCCTCACCGGATTGCCGTTGCCAGGTATGCCTGTTCCCGAAATTGGGGTCTCGCCATGCTAACGGCGCTGCACTCCTCTCCCTCAGCGCCGGACCGCCCCGGGGTTGTCACCCCGAGACGGTCACCCGGCGGGTCGTGCGCCACACATGGCGCCGCGAGGGCCCGGTCCCGCAGCCCCGACCCCACGGACCGGGCCTGGTCCGTCACCATGCCCACCCGCCCTCCACAGAAAGCGACCCCCATGACACGACCGACCTCCAGTTTCTGCTCCCCCGTCGGCTGCCTCCTGCGGGTCGCGCTCCGCACCGCACTCGCCCTGTCGTGTGCCGCGGCATCCGTGACTGGTTCTCCCGCCCGCGCGGCGGAGGGCGGCGGCTCCGCAGACGACGATTCCATCGAAGCCGAGGTGCGCGACGGCACGCCCCCCGCGGAGAGCACCACGGGGGTCTGCACGTGGCACCTCGCGACGGGGGTCGACCCGACGACGGGGCGGGTCACCGAGCAGACGATCACGCGGGTGCGCGACGGCCAGCGCGAGAAGCTCTACCAGCGCACGTGCACCCAGAGAGGCCACGAGCACTGGTACCAGTGGATCCGCGAGTCGACCACGGTGCGCCTGCGCACCCGGGCGGAGGCGACCGCCACGGAGAGACTCGTGCGTCTCGTGTTCCGCACCGCCCCCGCACAGGACCGCGTGGTGGTGAACGTGGGCACCTGGTTCTGGGTGCCGCGGGCACTGTGGAAGCCGGTGTCGGCGACCGCGTACGTGACGACACCGGCAGGGATCGTGTCCGTGACCGTGACCGCCACACCGTCACGGCTCCGCTTCGAGCCCGGCAACGGCGACGATGCCGTGTGGTGCAGCGGCCCGGGCGAGGCATGGTCGCCGCGCCACGGCGACACCGCGGTGAGCGACTGCATGTACACCTACCGGCGCGCGTCCACCTCGCGACTGTCCCGCAGGTTCGGCAGCGTGGACGGCAGGTTCAGCGCGCGCACAGCAGTCGAGTGGAGGGTGAAGGTGACTTCCAATTTCGGTCTCACGTTCCCGTTGCCCAGTGTGCGAACGGGACTTGCCACCCCTGTCACCGTGCACGAACTGCAGGCCCTGCTGCGGGGGTGACGTCATCTGGCGCGGGTCCTCCGCCCGGCGATTTCCCCGCCGGCGCGCCGCGCCCGTAGCCTTGCAGGGTCTCCTGCACAGACAGATCCCCCGAGACCACCAGGCAAGGCCACACATGAGCGACGACAAAGACAGATTCCTCCTCGACCGCAGGTACACGGCGGCCCTCGCTGACACGGACGACGCGACTCTCACGTCGCTTGCCTCCGTGCTGGAGGGAGAGCTGCGCGACGCGTTCGCCAGGCTGGTCGGCCTGCCCGAGGGCGCATTCGACGACGCCGCGCTCGGTGCGCTGGTGCGCAACGGCTACCTGCGCCGCAAGGTCGCCCACGACACCGGCATTCTCCTCGCCGAGCCCTGCACCCAGTACTCCATAGAGAAACTGGGCGACGCCGCCGAGGACCCCACTCTCGAGCAACTGAACGAACTGCTCCCCGAGATCATCGAGAAGTTCGGCCTGGTCGCAGTGCAGTTGATGGTCATCCAGTACTCGCGGTCCCTCAAGGGTTTCCGCCAGCTGGTGGCAACGGATGAGCGCTTCGCCGCGAAGGGCGAGCCCGTGGGCGGCGTGCTCCTCACGAAGGACGAGGCCGAGCAGGCCGCCAAGCGCGAGGCCCGCAAGGCCCGAAAGGCGTCCAAGAAAAAGTAGGCCACGGCTGCCGCAGGGCCTGGCGCGGGGTCACTCAGCCGAAGAAGACGCTCGCGACGTTGTCGTAGATCGACAGGTCGACGAACCGTGTCTTACCGATCACGCCGGTGAGGGGCGTGCGCACGATCTGGTCGTTGCGCACCGCGACCATCTGTCCGGTCACGCCGTCATGGAGAGCCTCGGTGGCCGCGACCCCGAGCCGCGTGCAGAGCACCCTGTCGAACGCGCTCGGTGTGCCGCCGCGCTGCACATGGCCAATCTGCACGACGCGGGTGTCGAACCCGGTGCGCTCCGCGAGTGCCTCTGCCACCGCGGAGGAGATGCCGCCGAGACGCGGCCGCCCGAACGGGTCGAGCGAGTACGTGGGCGCGGGCATCGTGCCCTCCAGCGGCATGGCACCTTCTGCCACCACCACGATGGACGCGTACCGGCCGCGCGAGTGCCTGCGCGTGACGACCTCGATCACTGCGTCGATGTCGAACGGGCGTTCCGGGATGAGGATCGCGGTGGCACCGCCGGCGATGCCCGCGTACGTGGCGATCCAACCGGTGTCCCGCCCCATCACCTCCACCACGATCACGCGGTCGTGGCTCTCGGCGGTGGTGTGCAGGCGGTCGATCGCATCCGTCGCCGTCTGCACCGCGGTGTGGAACCCGAAGCACACGTCGGTGCCCTCCACGTCGTTGTCGATCGTCTTCGGCACGCCGACGACTGGCAGGCCGATCTCTGCGTGCAGCTTCGCCGCCACGGAGAGCGAGCCGTTGCCGCCGATCACCACGAAGCCGTCGAGACCCAGTTCGTCGCACACCTCGCGCACCCGCTGCGGGCCGTCCGCGTGGTCGTACGGGCTGCCGCGGCGCGTGCCGATGATGGTGCCGCCCTTCGGGAGCATGCCCCGCATGGTGCCCACCGTCAGCTCGATGAACCGCTTCTCGCGCACTCCGTCCCACGCGTCGAGGAACCCGACGAACTCGTCACCGTGGTCGACGGAGCCCTTGCGCACGACGGCCCGGATGACCGCGTTCAGGCCGGGGCAGTCGCCCCCGCCGGTGAGGATGCCGATGCGCATGCCACAGACGCTACAAACAGAGCCGCTACAAAGTCGGCGGGGCCGGCGGCGAGGGCTTCACGGCCTGGTGGTGTGCCTTCTCCGCCTCGAGCTCGCCGAGGAACCGATCCAGCGTGCCGCGGGAGAGTGCCGCCGCGATCTCGAAGCGGAACTGCACCTCCGTGCACACGTCGGGTCCGTACCCGATGGCCTCGGGCTTGCCGCCCTTCGACATGAAGATCGTGGTGAGGCCGAGTTCCGAGTGCTCCATGGCCATCATCCTGGAAAATTTCCACTCGTCCGTGCGCACGCTCCCGCGGAACATCACCCGCTTGTTCGTGATCATCGTGATGCCCTCATCGGTCACGGTCATGGACTCCTTGCCGGGCACGAACGTGCCGCGGTTGCCGCCCACGTGCCCACGGACGCGGCCGAACACGGGGAATGAGACCCCTCCGTACCCGCCGCGGTACTGGCCGGGCGCGCGCACCACCTGCAGCAGCGCACTGCCCGTGATGTTCGCGACGCCGAACTCGTCGTTCTCCAGCATGAACCCGTAGTCGCTGCGGTCCGTGAACTGGGCCTCTAC
>SXYT01000004.1 GCA_005788205.1 Actinomycetota bacterium
CCATGGTCAAGCTCTCGGACAACGAGCACCTGCCCGGGGAACTCCGCACGTACTGAGACAGGTCTGTCTGTCCTAATGTTCGGGCATGAGTGATGAGACCCTGAATCCCGATGCCCTGAATCCCGATGCCCTGAAGATGATGTCCTTCACCGTGTTCAGCAAATTGGAGGGGGCTGTGACCGCGGGAATGATCCACCTCGGGGACCAGCTGGGTCTCTACCGCGAACTCGCGGATGCCACGGCACCGATGCCGGTTGCTGCACTCGCCGCCCGTTGCGGCCTCCACGAGCGGTGGGTGCGGGAGTGGGCGAGCAACCAGGTGGCAGCACGCATAGTGAGCTGTGATGACATGGCGGACGACAGCATGCTCCTCCACCTCTCGCCAGAGGCCAAGTGCGTCCTCGCATCTCCCGCTCACCCCGCTTTCGGCATGGGAATGTTCCATCGACTGCCCCAGACCATGAGTGCGCTCCGTGACATGCCGTCGAGCTTTGCCACGGGCCTCGGTCATGATTACGACTCCCACGGGCCAGAGGGTGCTGTCGGCATCGAGCGCAGCTTCGAGCCGTGGAACCAGAACTTCCTCGTCCCGGTGGTTCTGCCGATGCTTGATGGGGTGGTGGACAAACTGGAGCGCGGCTGCAGGGCGGTGGACATCGGCTGCGGCGCGGGTGGCGCAGCAATCCTGATGGCAAGGACCTTCCCCAACTCCGAGTTCGTCGGTTACGACATATCCCGCCATGCGCTCGCACGCGCGGAGGAGAAGAAGCGCGTGGCCGGGGTCACGAACGTGACGTTCCTCGACCCGCGCGAATCCGCTCTGCCTGCAGACAACTCGGCCGACGTGATCTTCACGTTCGACTGCATCCACGACATGACCCACCCTGCCGAGATGATGCGGTCGATCAGGGCTTGCCTGGGCAACGACGGCACCTGGCTGCTCGTCGACATCAAGGCGCTCGACACACTCGAGCAGAATGTCGCCCGCAACCCCATGGCTTCGCTTCTCTACGGAATCAGCGTTCTCAGTTGCATGTCCTCTGCAATGTCGGCTCCCGACGGTGCCGGTCTCGGCACCCTCGGTCTCCCGGAGAGCAAAGCGCGCGCGATGGCCCTGGACGCGGGATTCTCGAGGTTCCGCCGCATGGACGTGGAGCACTCGGTGAACGCCTTCTACGAAGTCAGGCCCTGAGGGCCTGCCCGCGCACTGGATCGGGTGCGCGGGCAGGAGCTTGAGCGAAGAAAGGCCGGATCAGAGCCGTTCGTCGCCTCGGCGTGCTCAGGGGGCCGGGACGGGGAGCGGTGCGGTCACGTGGCAGGCATCGATGGCCTTCACGATCGGGTACGGGTTGATCGCCTCGCCGCCGCGCGGGTGGACCTCGAAGTGCAGGTGCGGGGTGTTCGTCGCGCCGCTCTTGCCGTTGTACCCGATGACCTGACCTGCCTTGACCTTTGTGCCGACGGCGATTCCGTCCGCGATGCGCTGGAAATGCCCGTAGAAGAAGTACGTGCCGTCCGCTGCCGTGAGCCGGGCTCCGAACCCGGTGAGCTTGTCGGTGGCGGCCGTGTAGGTCTTCGTGATGGTCCCGTCGACGACCGCGTAGATGGCCTTGCCCTCAGCGGCGATGATGTCGACGCCGAGGTGCAGACGTCCGCCGCCGCGGGGGGCGTGCCAGGTGTCCTCGAAATTGCACGCACCCTGCATCGGGAAGACCGCGATGCTGACTGCAGGTGCCTCCACGAGACCGAGCTTGAGTGCGGTCGCGAAGTCGGCCAGACCGGTGACCGCGAGCCCGTTCGCTGCCTGGTACGTGCGGAGGGCGATGGTCGTTGCGACGCCGAAGACACCGTCCACGCCGCCCTTCACGGTGATGCCGTTGTTCACGAGAGCCTGCTGCACGACAACGACGGCAGAGGACTTCTGCCCGCGACGCGGGAGCGAGCCTGCGGCGAGGAGTGCGGGGGCGGCCGTCTTCGCGACGGGGGCGGGGGCCACCTCGGGCGCGACGAGCCCGAGTGCGCGCGCCGTGGCGACATCGAGCAGACCCGACGGCGCGAGGCTGCGCGCGGTCTGGAACTCGGCGATCGTGGCCGTTGTGCCGGATCCGAACGAGCCGTCGATGCCGCCGCGGACCTGAAGGCCTGCAGCAGCGAGAGCCTTCTGCACGACGACCACAGAGTCGCCCTTGTTGCCACGGACCGGCAGGTTGTCTGCGGTGAAGGGATAGGAGGGTGCGGGCGCAGCAGGTGCCACGGTGGTCGACGGGGCGACGGTGGTGGGTGTCGCAGTCGTGGACGTCGCCGCCGGGGCAGTGGTCGTCGTTGATCCGTTCGTGAGTTTAAGGACGCGGGCAGTGGGGGCATCGACGACGCCCGTCACCTTGAGGCCAACGACCTTCTGGAAGGTGCGCAGGACCGTGCGGGTGCGTGCGTCGAACGTGCCCGTGGCTCCACCGCGGAGTGTGAAGCCGTTCCTCACGATTGCCTCCTGCAGGGCCTTCACGGCCGGGCCGGAGTCACCGAACCGGGGCATCCCCGGTGCGGTCTTGGCGCCGCTCGACTGCGAGACGACCGCGGCAGCTGACGCGGTACCAGCGGGGGCAAGTGCCGTCGCAAGGCAAATTGCGGTGAGTGCGGCGGTGAGGCCGATGATGATGTGCTGTGAGTTGCGGCGCATTGTCTGCTCCCTTGTTGATCCGCAGAAGGGATCGGCAGGGCCGGGCAGAACTTGAGAGATTTCTCACGGAAAATGTCTGGTTGCCCACTCAAAGTGGTCTGAGTAGTCGCCTCATCACCAAAAGTGGGCAATAAAGCACTCTCAGGGGCCCGTCCCTTCGCTCTGGCACGGATCCCGTCAGCACCCACGCGCAGGGGCGGGAACGGCGGTGGGACACTGTTCGCTCAGAGAGAAGGAGGGTCCGAGATGTCGAGGCTGACGGAGTTGTCACGGTCGGTTGCAGGGGCGCGGGTGGTCGTCACCGGGGCCGCGAGCGGGATGGGGCGGGCAACCGCACATCTCTTCGCAGATGAAGGGGCGATGGTCGTTGTTGCGGACCTGACGTCGGACGGCGTGGCCCGTGTCGTGTCCGAGATCGAGGGAATGCACGGCCCTGGGCGGGCCGTGGGGTCTGTTGTTGATGTGTCCGTCCCCGAGGACAGGAGCAGGCTCGTCTCGCTGAGCGTGGACTCGTTCGGGGGCCTGGACGTGCTCGTGAACAACGCGGGCATCAGCAGGGTGTCCTCGGTGTTCAGTGACGATGCGACCTTCGGGGAGAACTGGGACCGGACCCTCTCCGTCAACCTCAGTGCCCACGCCCACCTCATCAGGGCAGCGCTGCCGCACCTGCTGTCGGCACCCCATGGCGGGCGCGTCATCAACATTGCGTCGACGGAGGCAATCGTCGCCACGGGCGGCCTTGCTGCCTACACCGCCTCCAAGCACGGCGTGGTCGGTCTCACGAAGAGTTTTGCTGTCGAACTGGGCGCCAGGAACGTGACGGTCAATGCCGTGTGCCCCGGACCCATCGACACAGGCATGACGGCGGGCGTACCCGAGGACAAGCGGGGCAAGTACGTGCGAAGGAAGGTTCCCCTCCGCCGCTACGGGGCTCCAGAGGAGGTCGCCCACATGACGGTGACGCTCGCGATGCCCGCGATGCGGTTCATGACCGGGTCAGTCGTTGTCGTGGACGGAGGCCTCGTCGTCAACCACTGACGTGATCTCCCTCAGGCTGCGCCGTCCGCGAGCCCGGTGAATCCGGACGGCTCGTGCGCACCGAGAACGAGGGTCTCGAGGATCCCGGTTCCCGTGCTCACCCCGGCCGGTCTCGTGCATGTCACGCGCGAGAGAGTCTGCACATGGATGTGGTGCAGGGCCATCGGGTCGGGAACGGGCAACCTGAACCTGTCCCCGCCGACGGAACTCTCGCCCTTCCATGCGCCGTGGGTCCACTCCGGGTGCATGTAGCCGAGACCGAACATCTGGAAATGCTTGATGGGCTGGAAAGCCAACGACACCGTCTCGTCCTTGAAGCGATACCGCAGTTCGAAGGACTGCATGTGTCTCGTGCCCGCGGCCCACTCGATGTCGTAGTCGACCGACCACGCCGGAGTTGCAGGACTCCTGCCCGTGAGGAGCGCTCCGGAGTGGTGCCAGCGCTCGCCGTCTGCGTACTCGTTGATGTCGAACATCGTCCCGAACCCGTCAAAACACACGGGAGCCCAGAGCCAGAAGAACTGCGGGGCTGACACCACGGGCGCGCCGATCGACACCCGCTCGCCGACACCGCGCACGCCCCATGACCTGTCGCGCGATCCCGTGACTCGTTCCGGCTGGATGTCCTCGCGGACGCCGTCGACCTCGATCCATCCGCTCCACCGCCCGAGCTGGGTGAGGCGCGTGTACCGCATTGTCTCGCGCACGCCGAGCCTCTGCTCGAACACCGGCTCCTCGAACGGCTGTGACGATGCCGTCATCGTGAGTTCGGCGCGGAGGCCCTGCTCTGGGGCCTCGACAGTGATCCGGTGCGACACGAGCGGCTCGAGGATCTCGATGGAGATCGGTCCCACCACGGTGCATCGCATCCTGTCGACGTGCGCTCGTGCGCTCGCATGGACGTTCACCTGTTCGTCCCCGCGGATGACGGAGAACGAGGCGTCCATCACGTGCCGGTTCGGGTACAGCCCCATCGCGAGGGCGAAGAAGGTGCCGCCCGTCTCGTCGTAGCCGTTGAAGAAATACCTGTCGTAATGGTTCGGGTCACCCGTTGCTGTGTGTGCCACGGGCAGGTGACTCTGGTGGACCGGCCAATCGTCGAACGAGGTGATCATTCCTGTGACGGTAGTCATTGGGCCCACCGTGCCCTCCATCGGCGGGGGACGACCGTTCTGCATACAGTTGGGACGTGCGCGCCCGAGTCCGTCCCGAGCAATACTCGCGGGTCGCGTCGGCTGCTCTGGCGCTCCTCTGCGTGATCGTCCTGTCCGGCTCGCTGGTGCGTCTCACGGGTTCCGGCCTGGGCTGCGACGACTGGCCGAACTGCAACTCCCAGAGGTTCGTCGACGTGTCGTCGACCCACGCCGCCATCGAGCAGGTCAATCGGCTGTTCACGGGCCTCGTCAGTCTGAGTGTCGTGCTCTGCGTCCTGATGGCCTATTTCCGCCTGCCCCGCCGGCGCGACCTGGTGATCCTCGCGTGGAGCCTCGTCGGGGGAGTGGCACTGCAGGTGGTCATCGGGGGGATCGTCGTTCTGACCGGGCTCCACCCGCTGTGGAACATGACCCATTTCCTCGTCTCCATGATGCTCGTGACCTGTGCGTTCCTGCTCGAGAGGTCCTCGCGGCTCGAGTCCATCGGGCACACATGGCGGGTGGTGCCGCCGCGACTGCGTCGGGCCCACGCACTGCTCGCGATTGCTGCCGCGGTGGCCGTCACCACCGGCACCGTCGTCACAGCCACGGGCCCGCACGCCGGCGACGAGAACGCGGCCCGTCTGGGATTCGGCCTGAGGGAGGTGGCGCGGGTGCACAGCACGAGCGTCATCGTGTGCATCACGCTCCTCGCGTGGCTGATGTGGCGCACGAGCCACGAGACCGGCAGGCATGCATCATCCCTGCGCCAGGCCCTCTCGGTGTTTGCCTTCGTCGCAGTCATGCAGGGTGCCGTCGGTTACGCCCAGTACTTCACCGGGGTCCCTGTGCTGCTCGTCGCGATCCACATCGCGGGAGCCACTGCTTTCTGGCTTGCTCTGTGCAACGTGGCCTTCGCCCCGCGGCCGGACGAGGTCTTGCCGGTCAGCCCAGTTCAGTGACGAGGTCGTAGAGATGATGACAGTCGTTCAGCGTGAGGAGGCTGACGGTCGCGTCGATGCGCACCGTGGTGATGCTGGTGTTCTCGACCATCATCCAGAGAGAACGGTGCGTCCCGAGCGCATCGGCCAGGTATGCGTTGATCGCCCCGCCGTGGCACACCACCGCGATGCAACCGCCGGCGTGCCGTTCCGCGAGCCGGGCAACGCGCCCCGCGATCCGGCTGCGGAACTCCCCGTCTGTCTCGGCGTTCGGAATCCCGTCCCAGCGGCCGGTGGCCGCCCATTCGAGGAACTCCCTGTCACCGGTTGCCGCCCGGCGCCTGAACTCGCCGTTTGACCAGTCGCCAAGGCGAATCTCCTCGAGATCCTCGTGGACGACGACGTCGAGTCCATGGTGGAGTGCCACCTGCCATGCAGTGTCGTGGGCCCGTCTCAGGTGGCTCGAGTAGACGGC
>SXYT01000190.1 GCA_005788205.1 Actinomycetota bacterium
CAAGCCGGCGACGCTCACGGTCGGTGTCATGGTCGGTGAGTGGGACAAGGGCGCCCGTGTCGCGGTGTGGCTGATCGTGCTGCCGATCGTTCTCGCGGTGATCGGTGCGCTGGTGCTCCCCGCGACGCGCCGCCGCAGGTCTGTCAACGTCACCGACTGATGATCCCTAACCGACTCTGGTCTTGCCCTTCACGCTCTTCGTGATCTTGCCCCTCTGCACGGAGAGGGTGAATGAGCACGTGCCCTTTTTCCTGACCAGGATGCGTGTGCCCATCGCTGAACAGATTGATCTCGAGGCACTGCCGATGACTATCCGCGACACCCTGTAGCCGGAGGGAACGGACGTGAGGCTGCCCGGCAGATACTTCTTGCCGACCACAAAGCTCTTTGTCTGTCCGGCTGATGCCGAGGGAGCAGCCGCCTGCGCCGCCAACTGCGCCGGCGTGTAGAACGTGACCTCGGGATTAGGCGCCGAATAGTGAAGCAACCCGAGGTCGACCAACATTCCGGACTCCCCCATCGTCAATGTGACCGGTTGCTCCCGCTGCGCTGCCGCCTCGGAGATCCTTGCCTTCACCATTGCCGGGGTGAGCGTGTTGCGGATCTCAGCAGGAGCCATTGCGAGCATGGCCTCGATGATGGAGAACGGGACGTAGAACTTGTAGAAGGCAGGGTTGAGACCCTTGCCGTTCTCCATTGTCAGGCCTTCTGTGGGAAATCCGGCAGGAACCGTGTGCGGACCTGCAAGATTGACGCTGATCGAGCGCATCAACGTCGAGACGCTCGGGATCGAGGCTTCACTAGCGTTTGTGGCGACCCACATTCCCCTGAAGAGGGGGCGATTTGCCGGAATGACATTCTGGAACACCCATCCGGAGATCGTGCGCACGGTTGCAGCCTCACCATCACACATCCAGGCACTCGCCTTGCATGCGTCGTTGCTGGCCTGTGACGAGACCGACACTCTCGGCCTGGGCCTCGCGACGATGCTCAGGGAGAAACTCCCGTCGGTCCTCTGGGAATGGCTGACACTGATCGGCTCGGCGGACAGACCCACCTGTGTGGGGTCATACGAGCCGAGTCGAATGACGAACGAGTATGTGCCTTCATCCAGTCCGGCCAGCACGTTCGGTGCCAGTGAATTGCTACGAGGCGGATGAACCGTGAAATTGACCATTGTCATCGGATTCGCGGGGTTCGCGCCGAGAACCGTGACATATGGATCCGTCCGCTGAACCATCGGGGCCCCGGCCGGGAGTTCACCACCCGGGTCGACGGCGGTGAACGTTCCTGCGACAGTTGTGTACGAGAGAGACTCCACACATTCAACCTGGGTCTCAGTCGTGCAAGACGGCCACCCGTTGTTTGGGACCGCCGCAGAGCCCGTACCCGGCGACGAAAGGACCGGCAGGACAAAGGTCGACAGAGCGGTTGCGAACAGGATTCTCTTCACACCCAGACCGTACCAATCTGCATCCACCCTCATTGCCGGGGCCCCAACGGCGTTCAGTGCCTGAGTGCCGGGAGAAACACGCGCCGTCTGAGGCGCCCGATCGACTGATTGTGCGTAGCCTGCGGGACGTGAGGGGACGTTCGCTGCGGGTGCTTGCCGCGATCGCTGCGGCTGTCGCCCTCCTGCCCGTCTCGGCACAGGCCGCACCTGGAGTGCAGTCCACCCGGCAGTCGGGCACCGTCAGCAGGCCCGATGACAGTGGGTCAATAGACCGGCTCTCTGACGGCTTCTCGCGCGCCTCTGCCGGGCAGCCCGATGTCGTCGACGGGAAGATCCACGTCAGGCACGAAGGTGAGCGGGGCACACCCCCCCTCGCATCCAGTCTGACCTCACCAGATGCCGGCACGGGCAAGTACATCGTGCGGGTCGCGCGCGGCCGCGGTGCCGATGCTGTCGCCGCGGAACTGCGCACAGAGGGAGTCGACGCGGAGGTCCTCACCAGGACCGCGTTCCAGATGCTGATCGTGGATCCCGAACCCGGCGACATGCGGATCGTGGACGACCACCCCGGTGTCGCCCAGTTCTGGGAGGACAAGACCGTCCGCGTGACCACGGACCAGGCGAGCCCGCCGTGGGGGCTCGACCGCATCGACCAGGGCTCGCTGCCTCTCGACAACAAGTTCTCTTACGACTCCGACGGGACGGGCGTGACGGCGTACGTGGTCGACACCGGGACACGCGGCACCCACCAGGATTTCGGCGGGCGCGTCACGTCAGGCTGGAACGGAACGGGTGACCCGGGTGGAGGTGACAGCGATTGCCACGGCCACGGCACCCACGTTGCCGGGACCGTCGCGGGCGCCACGTACGGGGTGGCGAAGAACGCCACGATCGTGCCGGTGCGGGCGCTCTCGTGCTCGGGGTCCGGTTCGTTCTCCACCGTCGTCCAGGGCATCGAATGGGCCGTCACCCACCACCAAGCCGGGACTCCTGCAGTGATGAACATGAGTCTCGGTGGCGGTGCGTACGACCCGATCGACGCCGCAGTCGCCGCAGCAGTCGCAGATGGCATCGTGGTGGTCGCCGCAGCCGGGAACAGCAATGCCGATGCCTGCGGCACATCACCCGCTCGTGCCCCGTCTGCGATCACAGTCGGTGCCACCGACAGCACCGATGCGAAGGCGGGCTTCTCCAACTTCGGCCCCTGCCTGGACATCTGGGCCCCCGGTGTGGGGGTGACATCGGCATACCGCACGAGCGACACCTCGACCACCTCCATGTCGGGCACCTCCATGGCCGCACCGCACGTGGCCGGCGCAGTCGCGCGGCTCCTCTCCGCCAATTCCGCTCTGACCGTCAACGAGGTCACCGCGATCGTCACTTCCGACGTCGTCACGGCCGGGGACCGCAACATCCTCCAGTCTCCGCTCTACGCGGACGACACAGCCCCTCCCACGGTCGCGGGACTCGCGGCGACCCCGCGCAACGGGTCGGCAGTCATCTCGTGGAATTCGCTCCCCGCCGACGCACCGGGGCTGGTGCTGCAGGTGAACGGCGGTGCCGAGATACTTCGGCCGCGCTCGGTCACCCAGTACGTGGCCTACGGCCTGACGAACGGCCAGTCAGTCACGGTCACGGCGAGGGCCGTGGGCTCCAGGGGAAGCGGCGCGACCGCAAGCGTGACGGTGACGCCGGTCGACGACGGCACCCCCGACAGACCGACGATCTCGCGGGTGGGCTCGGGCAACGAGTGGCTGAACGTGGAGGTCCAGCTCCCGGCGGTGCCGACGGGCGGGGCTGTCTCGTCCGTCGCGGTGACAGCCACCCCGGCGTCAGGCACTGCGGTGACAGTTTCGGCAAACGTCCCAGTTGGCGCCACCACGGTCCTCGTGAAGGTCACAGGGCTGGTCAACCAGACGTCATACACGCTGGCTGCGACAGCGACGAACGGCACCGGGGCCAGCTCACCGTCGGTGTCGACCACAGGCTCGCCTTCCTCGGCCACGCAGTTGAGCGGCACATGGGGCAACCTCCAGCTCGCCTACCCGACGGAGTCGCGTGCACCGATGGTCATCGACGAGTCACGCGGCGTCGTGTGGGCAGGAGCCGTCAACAGGTCGGTCATCGCGATCGACATCGAGACCAGACTGGTCGCGACCGGCACGCTGCCCAACGGCAACGGAATGTGGCTGCTCGAGCACCCGGCCACGGGGCGAGTGTTCGCGGTGCCGAACAGGTCCGGCACCTCGGTCTACGAACTCGGCATCTCCGGCTCGTCCATCACCGCCACGGTCGTTGCCAGCCCGGGTTTCGCCGTGCACGCAGCCGTGATCGACACAGCCACCAGTGAGATCATCGTGACCGGCACGTCGGTCGCGAGGTTCGCCGTCGGCAGCTCGGGAAACCTCACGTCGTTGACGGTCCCGTCGATGTCCATGGGATCGGACACCGCCACTGCGGTCTCCGTGAACGGTTCCCGGGTGGCCGTGTCGTCGAACCTGGGAGGCTGGGTGAAGCTGTGGAACCGCACCAACGCGTCCGTTGCCACGGCAACAGGGTTCACACGGCCCGGCACCGTGTTCGCTTACGCGGACGGTGTGCTGCTCGTGCCCACCAACAACGGCCCGTTCCACAAGCTCGACTGGGCGGGGAGCACGGTGGCCAGCCTCGACCTCGACCTGCCGATCTACTCGGGCAGCACGTTCAACGGGTGGTCCTACCCGCACCGCTATGCCGACATCGTCGCGTTCGACGCATCGAACGTAGGTGTCCTCCTGTCAGACGTGATCATCTCGCTGAACGTCGCCACGATGACCGTCAACAAGATGGGTGCGACCGGCCTGGGGGACGACGGGTCGCTCTCGAGCGGGGCCTCCGGGCTGCTCCTGGCGGGAGCGTGGATCATGGACATCGACGTCGACCTGCGGTCGCGCTGGAAGGACTACGCATTCGGGTCGATGAGCGACGGGACGCTCGCGAACGCCGCCCGGCGCGCGATAGCCGAGACGACGGCGGGCGCCCTGTGGGTGGAGACGGCTTCCGGCTTCGGTGTGCGCGTGGTGGAGCGCGCGAGCGCACCCATCAGGCCCATCGTCGAGTCGGCGAACGGCAACGCCCGCGTCACGTGGACTGCGCCCACCCGAATCACCGACAAGGTCGAGCAGAGTCTCGACAACGAGTACAAGCTGAGACCGGTCACGTACGACGTGGTCCTGAACCCGGGCAACATCGTGCGACCATGGAGGGCCGGTGCGCTCGACATCGTGATCGACGGTCTCGACCCCGACACCACCTACACAGCGGTCGTCAGGTCGCGGTCACCCGGCGGCATCACGGACTCCGAACCGATCACGTTCACGCCGAGCAACACGGCGACTCGCCCCGCAGCACCGACCAACGTGCAGGTCGTCCCGTCAGGCGAGGGATGCGTGACCGCGACCTGGAACGCCGTCGCCGCGGCGGTGGGCGGCTACAGGATGGAGCTCTCGGGCCGTGCGGAGACCACCGGCGTCCCGGCCGGCGTCACAACGACGACGGCCTGCGGCCTCAACAGCCAGACCGGAATCTTCCCGAAGGTCTCTGCCCGGGTGGTCGCACTGGGGTCGGGGACCGAGTCGGTGCCCACTGCGTGGTCGGCCCAGGCCCTGCCGACGAAGCTGCCGACAATGGAAGGCGTGCCCAACCGAGTGGTGTCGAGCAAGACACTGGGCATCACGGTTGCGACCACCTTCTCCGTCGCCGCGAGCGAGGCGCAGAGCAGACGGACCGAACTGGTCGTCATGGATGACGACACCGTGCGGACACTCCCCATCGCAGAGGCGAGTCCAGAGATCATCGGCATCGACGACGTGCGCCGTGAGGTCCTGATCGGGCACTGCAACGTCGTCTCCGGGGGCATCTCCGCCTTCTCGCTCGACACCCTGGCACGACGCGACATCGAGCTTCCCGGCAGCAACCAATGGGAGTTCTGCAGTGCCGGCTTCGACCCGTCCCTGAGGGCGGTCTGGCTCGCGCCCACGTTGTACTCGTCGAACGACAATTTCGACACCGACGGCACGGCCATCGTCGCGGTCTCGACCGACACGCCCGGCAAGATCGTGGCCACGTCGAACCTCACGTGCCAGCCGGGCACCTGGACCGGTGACGTCTACGTCGCCGTGTCCCCCCGGTTCACCATCGACAACGGGAGGGCATTCGCATCGTGCATGACCATGGAGTCAGGCAGCAAGCCCACATACTCGGTCGTCACCGATGCCGTGACAGGAACGATCATCGCGACGAACACCGGGTGGCTCAGTGCCGTCGGGGCAACACCGGCAGGTGACGCGATCACCGTGAAGGATGCGTCGCTGACCATCCACACGGCGACACCCACGGTCGTCCCGTTCACCTCGTCCCTCGGGTACGACGCCACAGGCACCGGACGCCCGAGCTACGAGGACGACGCACATGCCGGGCGGATGTACGCAAGGTCGGGCACCAAGGTCACGGTCATCCCCAACTCCGGCCAGACGTACCTCTACGACATCCAGGGGGGAACGCTCAGCAGGACCTCAAGCAACCCCTCGTCCCGCAGCTACGGACTGCTGCTTGCCGCAGGCAATGCGACCGTGGGTGTCGACAACTCGTCGGTCCTGGTGACCACGGCGACCAGCCAGACGAGCGTCAACGTGCCGACGACTCTCCTTTCCTATGCGTCAGTGACGAAGACCGGCCAGCAGGTCGGTGTGTGGGGGTACAGCAGGTCACCGCTCGGGATCCAGTGGTCGGATCCCGACTCGATGCATGTCGTCGGGCGGTTGCGTGTGCCGGACAATCTCGGCACTCCCACCGACGAGACGTTCCACTCGGTCGTCATCACGCTCAGGGCCCCGCTCCCCGCTGCCGTGACGCAGAGAACGGCCTCCGCGGTGACTTGGTCGCAACCACCGGCCGACAACGGGATCGCCGCCGGCACGCAACGTCGATGGGAACTGAGGCTCCCCGGCGGAGTGGTCGACGTGCGTGATGCATCCGGGACGGTCCGTTGCGCTGCCGCGCCCTCGCCGTGCACGTCCGCGAACAACTTCGTCCAGGGCGCCGTTCTCGAGACGCGCTCCCTTTCCTCCATGACGAGCCCGCTCCTCACGGCCCCGCCGGTGTTCAGTGGCGTCCCTGCGCCCGCAGCGCCGGCGCTGACGCCGTGGCATGCGGCGGTGGGCTCGGTCGTGGTGCGCGTCGGGCTGCTCGCAGCCGACACGACCTCGTGGGAGGTGTCCTGTGCATCAGACGGTGAGACCGTCACGGCCACGGGTACGGCGCCGGGGCTCGCAACGATGAGCGGAGCGGCAGGTTTCTGGAAGTGCCGTTCCCGCGGGGTCCGCGGGACGATCACCGGTGCCTGGGGACAGTCCGTGGTCGTGCACTCGCGGCCACAGCCCGCAGAGTCCACGGGCCTGACGGGCGGGAACGCGTCGATCTCGATGGCGGCAGGCAGCAACTCATTCTCTTGCCGGCGAGGGACCTCCACGGTCTCGGGCACCGCAGGACAGACAGTGGCAGCGGCGGCAGGACAGTGGTTCTGCTGGGTCACGCTGGCGGACACCTCCACCGTCACCGCGACCGTGGTGGTCCACTCCGTCCCCGCGGCGGCAACTTCCGTGGCACTGTCCTCACTTGCCGGGCGCGCCGTCCTGACGTACGTCCTGCCTGATTCACCGACGACGTCGGACGAGAGCGCATCGGTCACGTGCACCGGCGCCAACGAGTACTCGGGGACCGTCACAGCGACCTCGGTGGACATCGGCCCGGTCACGGCAGGGTCCACGACGTGCACCGTGGTGCGCGCCTACTGGACCGCACACGCGGTGAACCCCGCAACGACCGCGGCGGCGAGCGTCACAGCGGCTCTCGCGACGTCGCGACAGGTCTCGTTCACCCAGGTGGGAGACGGGACGGTGACCGTGTCCGTCGGGGCGCTGTCGCGTGCGTCAGCCGGCTCGTCGACGACCAGTGTCGACGACGGAACGACCATCACGTTCACTGCCGTCCCCTCCGCCGGGTGGACCATCGGCACATGGAGTGTCGAGGGATGCACCGGCTCCACGTGCAGTGTCACGGCCTCGGCCGACATCTCGGTTCGGGTCAGGTTTGATGCCGTGCCGGCGACACCCACCCCGCCTGCCACACCCACCCCGCCGGCCACAACGGTTCCCCCGCCCGCATCCACCGTCGCGACGACGGTTCCGCGCCCCGGGCCGGTCATCAACACCAACCGCTACTCGAAGACCCTCGTGTCCACCGCGTCACGGATCACTGCCAAGTCGGCAATGCTGCGCATCCGCATCAGTGCACCGGCAGGGGCGAAGACGACCGTCTCGGTCTCGTCCAGGTACGCAAAGGTCTGCCGCGTATCAGGCACGACCATCGTCAGGACGTCGACACGCTCGACGTGCGTGGCCACGGTGACAATGACGGGCACGACCCTCAGGAAGATCGTCACCCTCACGATCCGCCGCCCCGGCTGAGCCCCGGCGCACGGTTGGTAGGTTCGGCACGTGGACAGCAGGGACTTCTGGAACCGGATCGGGGCGGTCATGGGGCTGTTCGTCCTCTTCGCCGGCGTCATGCACTTCGCCAGCCCCGGCTTCTTCAACGAGATCGTCCCGCCGTGGCTCCCCCCGTCCGAGTCGTTCTGGACGTACGCCAGCGGGCTGGCCGAGATCATCATCGGTCTCATGCTCCTGCGCCCCTCGACACGCCGCCGGGGCGCGCTCGCGGCGGTGTGGCTGTACGTGCTCGTCTACCCCGCCAACATCTACATGACATGGGACTGGCGGGACCGCCCGGTCGGTGACCAGATCGTGTCGTGGGTGCGCCTGCCGTTCCAGTTCGTCTTCATCTGGGTCGCTCTCCGCGTGGCCTCGGCGAGCGACGACCGCCCCGCGATGCCGGGAGAACCCGCATGAGGCTGCGCTTCGCCACGTTGTTCGCGCTCGTCGTCCTCTCTGCCTGCGGCGGGTCGTCCGGTGACGCAGGCACGAAGGCAGGACAGGCACCGGACACGGTCGCTGCATCCTCCACGACAGTCGTCACCACCACGACAGAGGCTCCCCTCTCGACTGCGGACGAACCGGTGACGGAGTGCGACACGGAGGGACTGCGTGCCGCCTTCAAGTCGAAGATGGTCCTCGGCACCTGCACGGAGAACTGGGCCGTCGGCAACCTGGATCGCGACACGTGGAACTGCCCCGATGCCGGCTGCCGGCAGGTCAAGCTGTTCCGCAGGGACGCTGGCACGTGGAAGGCGACTGCCACGTGCGACACCACCCTGCCGCTCACGCTCTGGCGGGTGTCCTGCTTCCGCGCCGACCTCCAGTCCATGGCCACCACGGACGTGCCGTCACTGGCGATCCAGTGCCGCATCTGGCCCGCCAACGTGGCGCTGCGCAACGTGGCTGAGACAGGGTGCATGCCGCCCGAGAGCGTGGTCAACGAGGCGCTCCGCGGTGAGTGCGACAGGTGGGTGGACAACTTCAAGTTGCCGCTCGAGAAGTGCGACTCCGGCAGTGCCGTGCGCGTGCTCCAGAAGGCGCTCAAGGCCCTCGGTCACGACGTGGACGTGGACGGCTACTTCGGCACGGGGACGGTGCGCGCGGTCATGGACGTGCAGACGAAGAACTCGCTCCTGAAGACGGGGCTCGTCGACATCGGCACGTGGAAGATGGTCTTCCCGGGCAACGCCGGGCTCAAGGGCACCGACTCGAACGGTGACGGCGTCATCAGCGCCGAGGAACTCTCGTAGCAGGATGCCGCGGGAAGCACGTCCCGCGGGTGCTAGTCGTTGATGAACCTGTAGAGCATCGCCCCGACGATGCCACCGACGATCGGGAAGACGAACATCGCCCACAGCTGGGACAG
>SXYT01000191.1 GCA_005788205.1 Actinomycetota bacterium
CGCATCGCCACCCTCGCGGACTCCCTGCGGGGCACGGTGATCCGCAGTGGTGACCTGTACATGTTCGACCCGAAGAGCGGCGTCCTGCTCGAGCGCCTGACCCAGCCGGATGTGGAGGACCTGCTCCTCGAGGAGGTCCCGGATGTGACGTACGAGGACATCGGCGGCCTCGACGAGCAGATCGAGCAGATTGCCGACGCAGTCGAGTTGCCCTTCCTGCACCCCGAACTCTTCGCCGAGTACCGACTGCCCGCTCCGAAGGGGATTCTCCTGTACGGCCCCCCTGGTTGCGGCAAGACCATGATCGCCAAGGCCGTGGCGAACAGTCTCGCCAAGAAGGTCGCCCAGCGGACCGGTGCGGACAAGGCACGCAGTTATTTCATCAACATCAAGGGCCCGGAACTGCTGAACAAGTACGTGGGCGAGACAGAGAGACAGATCCGTCAGGTGTTCCAGCGTGCAAGAGAGAAGAGCGAGGAGGGCTGGCCCGTCATCGTCTTCTTCGACGAGATGGACTCGATGTTCCGTGCCCGGGGCACCGGTGTGTCGTCGGACATGGAATCAACAATCGTGCCCCAGTTGCTCGCCGAACTGGACGGTGTCGAGGGCCTCTCGAACGTGATGGTCATCGGCGCGACGAATCGCGAGGACCTGATAGACCCCGCCATCCTGCGGCCGGGACGGCTTGACGTCAAGATAAAGGTGGACCGCCCGAACGACCGGGCAGCACGGCAGATCCTCACGCGTTATCTCGTTGCGGACCTCCCGTACCGCATGGAGGACGGGATCACCACGATCGAGGACCTGATCGACCGCACAGTCGAGGAGATGTACCGGACCGATGCGTCCACCGAGTTCCTCGAGGTGACGTACCAGAACGGTGACCGCGAGACCCTGTATTTCAAGGACTTTGCGAGCGGCGCAATGATCGACAACATCGTGCGACGGGCAAAAAAGACGGCAATCAAGCGGCACCTCGCAGGTATGGACGGCGGCATCACCCTCGGTGACCTCGTCGGCTCGATCCGCCAGGAGTTCCGCGAGAACGAGGACCTGCCCAACACCACCAATCCCGACGACTGGGCACGCATCTCGGGCCGCAAGGGGGAGAGGATCGTCTTCATCCGCACTCTCGTCCACCAGGATGCCGACGCGGTTGCTGTCACGGGCGGCAAGGCGATCGAGCGCACGGTCAGCGGCCAGTACCTCTGACCATGGCTATCCCCAAGGTCTGCGGGATCGAGACCGAGTACGGCATCATCGCCAGAGGCCTCGACATCACCCCGACAGTCGCATCCTCCCTCCTCGTGAACGCGTTCAGCGACGACGGGCTGTCCCTGCGTGTTTGGGACTTCGTGGGGGAGACGCCTCACATCGACGCCCGGGGCGAGTGGGACGCACGGTCCGAGTACCCGCACGTGGAGTCCCTCATGGCCAATGCCGTCCTCACGAACGGCGCCCGCTACTACGTCGACCATGCCCACCCAGAGGTGTCCACACCCGAGTGCCTGACGCCGACCGATGCGCTTCTTTACGACAGGGCGGGCGAGCTCATCATCGAGGAGAGCATGCGCCGCGCCGCCGGGCGCCTGCCTGCCGGAACCGAACTCGTCGCGTACAAGAACAACTCCGACGGGAAGGGGAACAGTTACGGCTGCCACGAGAACTACCTGGTCGCACGCGACGTCCCGTTCGGGATGCTCGGCAGGTGCATCACCGCGCATTTCGTCACTCGGCAGGTCTTCTGCGGTTCCGGCAAGGTCGGGGTGGAGCAGCGGCGGGACGGCGAACCCGCGGTGCCGTACCAACTGTCCCAGAGGGCCGATTTCTTCGAGGAGGAGGTCGGGCTCGAGACAACGATCAGGCGCCCGATCGTGAACACACGTGACGAGCCGCATGCCGACCCCGTCCGTTTCAGGCGCCTGCATGTGATTGCCGGGGATGCGAACATGAGCCAGACCGCAACGTGGCTGAAACTGGGCACGACCGCGCTCGTCCTGTCCATGATCGAGGACGGGAGGTTCCCGCAGCATCTGGTTCTTGCCGATCCCGTCACCGGTGTGAGGAGGGTCAGCCACGACCCGACCCTGCGGACCGTGGTCATGACAGAGCAGGGACAGGGTATGTCAGCCCTCGACATCCAGGGCCAACTGTGTGCGGCAGTCGAATCCTGGCTGGAAGGTGTCGACGACGACACCGTGGGCGGTGAGGGCGAATCAATCGTGCGCGAGTGGTCACGGATCCTGCAGGCCCTCGCGACCGACCCGTCATCGGTCGCGGAGTCTGTCGACTGGGTGGCAAAGCAGAGGTTGATCGAGGGCTATGCAGGACGCCACTCGCTAGCCCCCCACGACCCGAGACTGCGCGCCATAGACCTCCAGTACCACGACATGCGTGCCTCCAGGTGCCTCGCTCGCCGCGCGGGCCTTGTCGAAAAGGTCGACGACATGGCCGCCGCACGGGCAGTCAGCGAACCCCCGGCAACGACACGTGCATATTTTCGCGGGGAATGCGTCAGGCGGTTCCCCGACCGCATCGTCTCTGCGAATTGGGACGGCATAGTCTTCGAGACACCCGACGGTCTCGTGCGGGTCCCGATGATGGACCCCCTGAAGGGGACCCGGGAGATGACCGGGGCTCTTCTCGGGTCCGTTGCGGATGTGGATGCGCTTCTCTCGGCACTCGGAGGTGCCGCCACCGAGCGCGTGGACGGCGACCCGGGCTGGTGACCTGCGCCCAGGCCCGGTGGGGTCGTGAAAGGGGCACAGGTTGGGTACGGTTGGGTCATGCAGGAACGGGCGAAGAAAAACTCTCCGGCAGAGCGCACGGACGTCGAGGAGGAAGGGTCCCCGGCGTCGCCGAGCGGCGCAGGTGAGCGCATCAAGGCCGAACTCGACGACCTCCTCGATGAGATCGACGGTGTCCTCGAGGAGAACGCCGAGGAGTTCGTGAAGAACTACGTGCAAAAGGGCGGCGAGTAGCAGTGCAACTGCCGAGATTCGCCCAGGGACACGATCCCGGCCCGAGTTTCCTCGACCTGCTCAAGCAGTCCGGGCTTTCCCCGTTCAGTTCACCGTCCTCAGAGGTCGACGTGCCCCACGGTACGACGTGTCTTGCGCTGAAGTTCGCAGACGGCGTCCTCATTGCCGGTGACCGGCGGGCCACAGCGGGGAACATCATCCGCAGCAGGCACATGGACAAGGTGGTCGAGGCCGACCGGTACAGCGGCGTGGCTTTTTCCGGTGCTGCTGGGCCATCCATGGAGATGATCAAGCTCTTCCAGTTGCAGCTCGAGCACTACGAGAAGATGGAGGGGAAGTCTCTCTCGCTCGAGGGCAAGGCCAACCAGTTGAGCTCCATGATCCGGGACAACATGCCCGCGGCAATGCAGGGGCTCGCGGTCCTTCCTCTCTTCGCCGGGTTCGAGCCCGAGGATGGTTCAGGCCACATCTGGGACTTCGACGTCACGGGTGGCCGCTACGAGGAGCGGGAGCACGTGACCATCGGGAGCGGCGGGACGCACGCAGGCACCGTGCTGAAGGTCGGCTGGCGCAGCACTCTTGACCGCACCAACGCCGTGACGCTCGCGTGCAGGGCCCTGTGGGAGGCCGCCGAGGCAGACTCGGCCACGGGCCGGCCGGACTTCCTCAGGGGGTTGTTCCCGATCATGGCGACCATCACAGCCGCGGGATGGAGCTCGGTGCCCGACTCTGAGCTGGAGATTGTCTTCCGCGCGATCGAGGAGGAGGTGCGCACCCGATGAGCATGCCGTTCTACGTCCCGCCCGAGCAGTTGATGAAGGACCGGGCTGATTTTGCCCGCAAGGGCATAGCCCGGGGGCGGTCACTGGTGGCGATCGGGAGCGACGAGGGAATCGTCATCGTCGCGGAGAACCCCTCCACGACGCTGCGCAAGATCAGCGAGATCTACGACCGCATCGCCTTCGCCGCGGTCGGCAAGTACAACGAATTCGATCAACTCCGCATCGGCGGAGTGAGGGCAGCAGACATGCTCGGCTTCCGCTACTCCCGCCGCGACGTGGAGGCGCGCAGCCTCGCGAACCAGTACGCGCAGGCGATCGGCCATGAGTTCACTGCTGGGGTCAAGCCGCTCGAGGTGGAGCTCCTCGTGGCCGAGGTCGGGGATGACCGGGCCGGTGACCGGCTGTTCCATGTGTCGTTCGAGGGGACCGTCGTCGACGAGGACGGGTTCTGCGTGCTCGGCGGGGATGCCGACCTCGTCTCCAGTCGTCTTCGCGAGAACGGACCCGCCGACACGACGATGAGGGCTGCACTGCGCGCTGCCGTCTCTGCACTGGCTGGGCCTGAACGCGTTCTCGGGTCCGGCGAACTCGAGGTCGCGAGCCTCGCCAGAGTGGACCGCAGGCGAAGGTTCGAGCGCATCGATCCGGCAGCGGTCCAGAACCTCCTCGACTGAACGTGGAACCACGGATCTACGGCCTCGAGACCGAGTACGGGATCACCTGCACCCTGAAGGGACAGCGTCGGCTCACCCCGGACGAGGTCGCCAGGTACCTGTTCCGCAGCGTCGTGCAGTGGGGACGCAGTTCCAACGTCTTCCTCGAGAACGGGGGCAGGCTGTACCTGGACGTCGGCTCTCACCCGGAGTTCGCAACGCCGGAATGCGACAGCATCGTGGATGCCTGCCGTTACGAGAAGGCGGGTGAGCTCATCCTCAACGACCTCGTCGCGAACGCGGAGAGAAGGATGCGCGACGAGGGGATCCGGGGCACCATCCATCTTTTCAAGAACAACACTGATTCTGCCGGCAACAGCTACGGGTGCCACGAGAATTTCCTCACGCGGCGCTCGACCGAGCCGACCGACTACGAGGCGCAGTTCATCCCTTTCCTCGTCTCACGGCAGTTGGTCGCCGGTGCGGGAAAGATAGTCAGCACGGGAAGAGGCCCCGTGTTCTGCCTTTCCCAGAGGGCAGAACACATCTGGGAGGGCGTCTCCTCCGCCACGACGCGGTCCCGACCGATCATCAACACCAGGGACGAACCCCACGCCGACGCAGAGACGTACAGACGTCTCCACGTCATCGTCGGTGACTCCAACATGGCGGACGATTCGAACGTCCTGAAGGTCGGGACGGCAGCCATTGTCCTGCGGATGCTCGAGGACGCCTCGTTCCGCATGCGTGACATCACGCTCGAGAGCCCGATCCGCGCCATCCGCGAGATGAGCCTCGACACGTCGGGGAGGCGGCCGGTGCGCCTGTCGAACGGCCGCGAGATGTCGGCACTCGACATCCAGTCGTTCTTCCTGGAGCATGCCGAGGATTTCGCGTCGTCCCGCGGATTGACCGAGGAGGAGGGCAGGGTTCTCGCTCTCTGGCGTTCGACCCTCTCCTCACTGGAGGCTGATCCCGAGAGTCTCGGTGTCTCACTCGACTGGGCCATCAAGAAGAGGATCATCAACGCATTCGCGGAGAGACATGCACTCCCGCTCGACGCGCCCGAAGTCCTGGCGCTCGACCTGCAGTACCACGACATCGATCCTGTGCGCGGCGTGTACAACCTGCTCGCGCGCAAGGGGGCCGTGAGACGGTCGATACCCGTGGATGGCACCGACGAGGCAAAGACCGCTGCCCCCCAGCGGACGCGGGCACGGCTGCGCGGTGACTTCCTGCGGAACGCACGGGAGGCCGGACGGGACGTGACCGTCGACTGGGTGCACCTGAAGATCAATGATCAGGCTCAGCGAACGGTGGCCTGCAAGGACCCTTTCAGGTCCGAGGACGAGAGAGTGGACAAGTTAATCAGCGCATTACGGGGCTGAGCAGGGCACGCAAAGTAGCGTGGGTAACTCATGAGTGGCACCGACGAGGTTCCTGACGGCGAAACGCACGCTGGCGAGGCTGAGCCCGGGATCATAAGGACATCCCCGGGCAGGATCCTCCGTGACTGGCTCGTCGTGATCGCGGTCGCGCTCGGTGCGGCAATTCTCGTGAGAACGTTCGTTCTGCAGCAGTTTTACATCAGCGGGCCGTCGATGGAGACCACGATGTACACGGATGACCGCGTCCTCGTGAACAAAATGAGCTACCGCTTCAGTGACATAGGAAGAGGCGACGTCGTGGTCTTCGACAGGATCACGACGAACGGGAACACCGTCGCCCACGACGACCTCATCAAGCGTGTCATCGCACTTGCCGGGGACTCCATAGAGATCAAGAACTGCGAGGTTCACCTCAACGGCAAGAAGATCGTCGAGGACTATCTCCCCGAGACCGACACAGCCGAACCGGACCCAGCCGCACGGTGCAGGGTCGAATCGATGCGCCGGATCGTGATCCCCGAGGGGCACGTGTTCGTGATGGGAGACAACCGACCCGAGTCCTTCGACAGCCGCTCCTTCGGGTCCATACCCGAGTCGCTCGTCATCGGACGCGCTTTCGCCGTCGTCTGGCCGCTCGGCAGCATCAGGGGATTGTGAACGGCAGAAGAGGTTTTCCGACCTCGCGGACATAGACCTCGACCATCATGTCGACATGGTCACTGAAGACCCCGTCCAGACCCATCCGCAGCGCATTCGTCATCGGGTCCTCGTGCTGCAGGTCCCAGCCGAACGCGTTGAGACCGAACCTGTGGCACAGGACTGCCTGGCCACCTGACCACTCGGTGTGGTGCAGGTTCACGGTGTCGACACCTGAAGCAACAAGACGGGCACAGTGAAGTTCGAGGGTCGTGCCGAGCCGCGACAGCCTGGTGGAATGCACGAGATGCGCCCCCGGGACTGACCGGGCGCAGTTCTCCAGCACGTCAAGCGCCGGGCTGCACAGCCACAGGCAGGCGGGGTCGAATCCGCTCGAAGCCACCGACTCACCGATGGCCCCTGCGGCGGCAGGGTCCTTGATGTCGAGACTGAGGTGGAAGTTGATGCCGTGTTCGGCAAAAAGATCGCCGAGAGCCGGCACATGACCCGGCAGGTCCCCACGGGTCACCGACGAGAAGGGGATGTTGCGCAACTTGCGGCGCACCACGCCGTCGTGGTCGAGCACGGCGACACCGTCCTCGGTCAACCAGCAGTCAGACTCGAGACCGTTCGCGCCGAGCTTGAGCGCCAATCCGAACGCTGGGAGCGTGTTCTCGGGAGCATGCGCACTCGCGCCCCTGTGCCCGAAAGCAAGAGGAACCGTGCGCAGAGAGGGGAGACGTTGCTGCACGGGGGTCATGTTAGGTGGCGGCTCCTATGCTGAAGCCGTGTTCAACCTCGGCGGCGGAGAGATCGTGTTCCTGCTCATCGCCGGTCTCGTGGTCCTCGGTCCTGAGAGGTTGCCCTCGGTCCTGCGGACGGTGGGGAAAACCTACGGGGAGCTTCGCCGCATGGCGCGCGGGTTCGAGCAGGAAATGAAGAGCGGGTTCGAGGAACCCCTCAAGGAGATGAAGCAGACCGCGGAGGGAATCAAGAAGACGGCTTTCGGCGAGATCGACACCGACCCCTCCCCGCCGATGCGAAGCGAGCAGGCACACCTCCCGCCCCCGGACCAGACAGGCACGGAAGCCAGTGAATGAGCCGCAGGCAGGGATGACCGTCATTGACCACCTGCGGGAGTTGCGTTCCCGCATCATCCGCAGCATTCTCGCGGTGGCCGCGGGCATGAGTGGCCTGCTCGTGTGGTACGACCCGATGAAGGACCTGCTCACGAGGCCGTACGTCAACCTCTGCATTGCCAACCCGGCCTTCGGCTGCGACGGCAGCCTGTACTCGCTCGGCCCACTCGACGGATTCAGCGCCCGCGTGCGGATCTCGGCCTACGGGGGGATCGTCCTCGCGTTGCCGGTGATCCTGTGGCAGATATGGCGTTTCATCGTGCCCGCACTGGAGAAGAGAGAAAAGCGCTACGCGGTCCCCTTCATCCTCTCGTCCGCGGTGCTCTTCGCGGTCGGCTGCGTCCTTGCCTACTGGACGCTGAACCGCACGCTGGAGTTCCTCATCACATGGGCCGGAGAGGACGTGAACCAGGCCTTCCAGGTGACCAAGTACATGAATCTCGTCGTCCTGATGATGCTCTCCTTCGGCGTGGGATTCCTCAGCCCCGTCCTCATCGTGTTCCTGCAGCTCGTGGGCGTTGTCCGTCCGGTGACACTGCTGCGACAGTGGAGGTACGCGGTCCTCTCCATCTTCGTGGTGTCCGCGGTCATCACGCCGGACGGGAGTCCGGTGAGCCTCCTCGTGCTCGCCCCTCCGCTGACCGTTCTGTACATGCTCGCGGTCCTCATCGGCTGGCTGCTCGTGCGGAGACGCCCGGCCGCGTGAGTTCGGGACGTGATTCCTTCACGGCAGCGCTGCCGTACTCGCCGGACCGTTTCCAGACGGAGGCGATGGATGCGCTCGACGACGACTCATCCGTCCTGGTTGCCGCGCCCACGGGGTCCGGCAAGACGTTGATCGCCGAGTACGCCGTCCACAGGGCGTTGACGGCCGGCCAACGGGCGTTTTACACGGCACCGATCAAGGCGCTGAGCAACCAGAAGTACCGGGACCTGTGTGCGATACACGGCGCAGCGCGCGTGGGCCTCGTCACGGGTGACAACGCGGTGAACCCCGAGGCCGATGTCGTGGTCATGACCACGGAGGTCCTGCGCAACATGATCTACTCGTCGTCGTCGCGGCTCGAGCGACTCGGTGCCGTCATCCTCGACGAAGTCCACTTTCTCCAGGATGCATACCGCGGGCCCGTGTGGGAGGAAGTCATCATCCAGCTGGACCCGACCGTGCAACTGATCTGTCTGTCCGCGACAGTCTCCAACGCCGACGAGGTTGGTGAATGGCTCACGACCGTGAGGGGACGCACGAAGGTGGTCACCGAGTCCCGCCGGCCCGTGGAACTTCTCACCCACCACGCGCTGTACGACTCCTCGAACGGCAGGGTGCAGATGCACGACACGATCGTGAACGGCGAACCGAACCGCAACCTCGAGCGCGTCCTCGCGACCGCACGGACACTCCCGCCCAGGGGACAGGGCGGAAAGCGGCCCCGTCGCCGCTTCGCCACACCGACGAGGCCCGAAACGGTCGAACTGCTGGATGACAACGACATGCTCCCCGCGATCATCTTCATCTTCAGCAGGGCACAGTGCGAGGACGCCGTCAAATCGTGCATGTCCGCCGGGATGGTCCTGACAAGCCGCGAGGAGGAGGACGAGATCGTCGGGATCGTGGAGCGTCATGTCGACTCCCTCACGGGGTCTGACCGCACGGCGCTCGGCTACGAGGAGTTCCTGGACCGCATCGGGAGCGGCATCGCCTGCCACCACGCCGGGATGATCCCGATGTTCAAGGAGGCAGTGGAGGAGTGCTTCGTGCGCGGTCTCGTCAAGGTCGTGTTCGCCACGGAGACCCTGGCAGTCGGGATCAACATGCCTGCGCGCGCGGTCGTGATCGAGAAACTCACGAAGTACACGGGAGAACACCACGTCCTCCTGCGCGCATCGGAGTACACACAGCTGACGGGCCGTGCCGGCAGACGCGGTCTGGACCGCATCGGGCACGCGGTGACCCTGTGGAATCCCTTCGTCACGTTCGACCAGACGGCGGGTCTGGCGCTCAGTCGATCCTTCAGGCTCTCGTCAGCGTTCCGCCCCACGTTCAACATGGCCGTCAACATGATCCGTCGCCACTCCAGGGAAGCGGCCACCCATTTCCTCAACCTGTCGTTTGCGCAGTTCCAGACGGACCGTGATGTCGTCACGTCGGAGGCCGTGCTCGAGCGGAAACGGCGCGAACTCTCGCGTCTCGAGATGTCACAGATCGAACTCACGGATTCCTTCATAGAGGCCGAGGAGGAATCCGTCGGCGAGGTCGAGGCCGAGATTGCGCTCAGGTCGCTGCGGCCCGGTGACGTCGTCGTCTTCGATGCGGCGAACCTCCGGGGCCGGGGCGTGGTCATCAGCACCGCCGCGCGACGCTCGGGGATGCGACTGACCGTGCTGACACCGTCACGCAAGCAGATCGACCTGACCGCACGGGACCTCCTGACTGTTCCGGTGAAGGGCGGAAGCATCGACCTTCCCGTGCCGTTCGAGCCGGGCAAGGTCGAGTTCGTCCGCGAGGCAGTCGCAAGGCTCGTCAAGGCGAGAATCGACGAGGACGTGACGACGCCGCGGGTCGGAAGGTCGGAACGTCCCCGCCGCGACGTCGTGGACTCCTCGCGGAGTCTCAGACGGTTGCGCAAGGAGATCGAGCAACTCGAGCAAAGACCGTCGGCACGATCCGGGTCGGTCAACCAGCGGTTCATGGACGTGGTCGAACTGCTCGGTGACCTCGGGTACGTCAATGGGTGGTCCCTCACGGACAAGGGTCATGTCCTCGCCGGCGTGTTCCACGAGAGCGACCTGATGGTGACGGAGGTGATCACCGGGGGAATCCTCGAGAAGCTCTCGGTGCCTGACCTCGTCGCATGTGTCTCGTGTCTCGTGTTCGAGCCCCGCGGTGGGGACAGTGGACATGTGCGATGGCCGAACGACACGGTACGCAACAGGTTCAAGCGGATGGAGAAGACGAGCGAGCGCTTGAACGCGATGCAGCGGGAACGGGGTATCCAGATGCACCGCAGCCCCCATGCCGGTCTGGCGATGGATGCCATGCGATGGGCCCAGGGAAGTCCGCTGTCCGACGTCCTCGATCCTGAGCTGACCCCGGGGGATTTCGTGAGATCGATGCGCCAGATCACTGATCTGCTCCGCCAGATAGAGAACGTGTCACCGGGTGAAGACTTGCGCAGCACTGCCGCTGCCGCGGCCAGGGCGGTCAACCGGAGCGTCGTTGCGGCGGCAGCAGGGGAGAGTGCCCCGTGACCATCCGCAAGGGACAGGACTGGGGTCAAAAGACGACCGTTCCACCCGACTTCGTCACGGCCCGCACCGACGCGTCGGTGGCCGATGCCTGGAGATC
>SXYT01000046.1 GCA_005788205.1 Actinomycetota bacterium
GAACGCGTACGGCTGCGAACCCGTCGGCACGTTGCCGTTGTACGGCAGCACCTTGCCGTTCGGGAAGTCCAGGTAGATCGACACGTCGTCAGCCACGATGAGGCACCCCGCACCGATCCCGCGGCGCACGTTCGGGGCCATCGCCATGAGCGGCTCGAACCAGGTGCGCAGCGTGTCCACCAGGTCGGTGCGCCGCGCGGACCAGCCGGCCTTCGTCTCGGCGAGCCACGCCGCCTTGTCGGCCTGGTAGGCGCGCAGGTACGCACCCTTGTCGGCAAAGACCGCCGTGGGCGACGCGTCGCCGCCCGGCTGCTCCACCGTGACGACGCCGGGGCCGCCGTGCGGGTCGGCGACGACGGTGAACGACGTGCCGGGCACCGTGAGCGAGGCGTTCGCACGGCCCGCATCCGCGAGGCGGCGGATGAACTCGCGCTGGTCGGGGAAGATGCTGGCCTCGTCGCCTGTGACCATGTTCAGCCCGAACAACTCCCCGTCCAGGAAGCACGGCGGGCCGGCGCTCGGCACCACCGTTGTGGCATCGACCGCCTCCACGTAGCGCATCGCACGGGTGAACTGGCTCTCCACCTTGTCGGCACAGAGCTGTTGCTTCGTCGCCTCGTCCATCTCGTAGACCATCGGATACCAGATCGCGCCGCTGTACTGCAGCCAGTGGAGGTCCACCGGGCCGTGCGAGCGCAGCGCAGAGAGGTCGTTCGTGCGGCAGTCGTTCTGGTTGACGAGACGCGCGGTGCCGTCGCTCACCATGAGTGCGCTGTCGCCTCCCGGTCCGTCGGTGATCGACGTCTCCACGTGGACTGCCACGCGCACACCGTCGGCGATCTCGGTCTCGGTCGCGTCGACAGTGCGCACGAACTTCCTGAACCCGAGCCGGGAGAGCGTGCGCTCCATCTCGCGAGTCGGGAACGCGGGGAGGATGACCGTGGTGTCCTTGTTCATGCGGTCGCGCAGGAACGTCGTGTCGAAGTGGTCGCCGTGCAGGTGCGACACGTAGAGGAAGTCCGGGTTGCAGACGTCGTGCATGACGTCGCTGGGCAGCGTGTCATTGCGGGGGAAGACGAACCAGGAGGCGAAGAAGGCCGGCTCGAACCACGGGTCGCAGACGATCGTGGTGCCGCGCGTGCGGACCAGGATGCCCGCGTGACCGATCGAGATTGCCTGCATGTTGGTTTCCTGGAGGTGGAGCTACTTCTTCGGCGGGTCGATCGACTGCTTGCCGGCCGTCGCGACGTGCTCGGTCCAGACGGCGCCGTTCCAGTAGCGCATCTCGAAACGTCCGGATGGGTCCTTGTACCAGTTGGCGGGAACAGACGGGACCGCACCGCCCTGTGCCTGGCCGGCCTGCGGCTGGTTGCCTGTCGCGTACCCGGCGTCGTCTGGCACCGTGCCCGTGGCGGTCTGCCACAACGACTGCACGGACGGCTGGGGGGCCTGGGGGGCTGCCTGCGGGGCCTCGGACTCGGCCGGGGCACCGACGGAGGTGGAGGCAGTGGGGTACGGGGCGGTGGCGACTGCACCTGCGTGACGGATGAAGGCGTGGATCCAGTGCTCGCCGTCGTGGACGATCTGGACGACCTCCCAGCCCGCCTGCGAGCGGCGGGTCAGTTCCTTGGCCAGTTCGTGGGGGTTGCGGACAGATTCGGACACGACGTCGTAGGTGTACATGCCCAAACCCTACTGGCGTTCACCGTCGTGTTCTCCTGCGGGGTCCTCCGTGCGGACCAGGCGGTCGGTATCGACGTCCCCGGCGGGACCATCATGGATGAGGCGACCGTCACGTAGTGCCGTGATGCGCGAGACCGTGTGCACGAAGGACAGTTCATGGGTGGCCACCAGCACCGTGGCGCCGCCCTCGGAGGCCCCGGCCAGCAGCTCCAGCAGGGCCTCCTTGCCGGCGGAGTCGAGGCCGACGAACGGTTCGTCGACCATGAGCACGTCGAACGGCCGGATGAAACCGATCGCGAGCGCGGCCTTCTGCTTCAGGCCGCGGCTGAAGCGGTTCGGCATGCTGTCCGCGCGGTCGTAGATGCCGAGATGGCCGAGCAGGTCGGCGGCGTTCTGCTCCCACCCGGTGTCGCCGTGGAGACGCGCGACGTACTCGAGGTGCTCCCACAGGGTGAGGTCGTCGTAGAAGGTCGGATGGTCGGCCACGTAGCTGAGTGCGGCGCGCGCACCGAGAGAGCCGGACGTGTGCCCGCACACGGTGACGCTCCCTTCCGACGCGTCCAGCAGGCCGGCCGCGATGCGCAGCATGGTGGTCTTGCCGCTGCCGTTGTGGCCGATGAGCGCGACGCGCTCGCCGCGCTCGATGCGCAGCGAGACGGGTGACAGTGCCGGTGCGTCGCCGTAGCTCTTCGCCACCCCGTCCAGCTCGAGTGCCGCCGTCATGAGGCTTCCTTCTGTGCGGTCGCCGGCTTGGTTGGTTTGGCGGCATTCGCGGCGTTGCGGAACCATGCGCCGATTGCGTCACGCTGACGCACCCAGCCCGCGACGAGACCGACCACGATGCCGACACCGAGCGCGGTGCGCACGAGCATGCCGGTGATGTTCGCGCCGGAGTCACGGGCGTGGACGAGCGCGACCACCGGCGCGGAGCCGATGATCGAGATGACCGGTGGCCAGGCGGTGCGGACCACGGTGGTCAGGCCGCTCACCTCGGGCGGCATGTAGAGACCCTGGTCCGCACCGCCCCACGGGTCCGGTGCACCCTTCACCGCGTTCACCACGGCACCGGCAACACCGGCGAGCGCGGCGGGGATGCCGAGCAGCGCAACGGCGGCAAGGGTCATTGCGTGGGGCTCGAGTGCCCATGCGACCGCACCGCCGACGACGACGAACGGGACCGTGGCGAGCGCCGGCACGGCAAGGTGGCGGGCGTGCAGGAGGCCGCGCTCGACGGGCACGGAATCCGTGCGGTCTGGCTGGTCGATCTCCTGGCTGAGCGGCTCGATGATGTCGAGACCGAGCACGAACAGCACGAGCCCGCTGACCACGAGCAGCGGCGTGGTGCCGCGCCATGCGCCGACGAGCGCAACAGCGGCGGTGACCGACAGCAGGGCCATGCGCACCAGGCGACGCAGGGGGAAGTGCGCCAGGCTGCGCACGCAGCGCGCGGTCACGGGGTCACGCCGCACGAATCCGGGCGCGCGGAACCAGGGCTTCTCGCGCATGTGCTCCTGGCTGAGCTGGCGGCGCAGCAGGACGACGGTGCGGATGTCCTGCAGGGTGACGGCGAACTTCAGCTGCGACACGAGCGCGCTGCGGCGCGCGAGCGCCTCCAGGCTGAGCCGGCCGGTGAGCCACAGGGAGAGGGCCGCGAGGGCCGCGAGCACGGCGGCGGCGGCGATCCCCGACCCGCGCACCATGGCGAGGGAGATGTCACCGAGGGGTGAGAACGGGGCGGGGGGATGGGCCGGCGCGAACACCGCGGCTGCCTGCCATGCGACGAGCCCGCCGCCGAGGAGACCGGTCGCGCCGCGCGGCACGCGCAGTGTGTGCACGAGCAGGGCCGCGACCACGAACGAGGCGGCAATCATCGCCCCGCCGAGCGCACCGAGGA
>SXYT01000047.1 GCA_005788205.1 Actinomycetota bacterium
CGCGGCCGGCTGCACCGTGGTGCTGAAGGCGGCGGGGGAGACCCCGCTCACCGCATACGCGGTTGCCGACGTGCTGCGCCGTGCCGGTCTCCCGGAGGACGTGGTGCGGGTGGTCACGCCAGTGCCGCCCGGCGAGGCAGTGGAGGCGATGCTGGGCTCCGGGAGGATCCGCAAGCTGTCGTTCACCGGCAGCACCCGCGTGGGGTCGTTGCTGCTGCAGCAGGCGGCCGCGAGGGTCATCAACTGCAGCATGGAGCTGGGCGGCAACGCGCCGTTCGTTGTCTGCGACGACGCGGACATCGACGCCGCAGTGGACGGGGCGATGATCGCGAAGATGCGCAACGGCGGCGCCGCCTGCACCGCGGCCAACAGGTTCTTCGTGCACCGGGCGGTCGTCGCTGAGTTCACGGACAAGTTCACGGCGCGGATGTCCGCTCTCGTGCTCGGCGACGGACTGGCTGACGGGACGACCCTCGGGCCTCTCGTCTCCGCGGCGCAGCAGGCCAGGGTCGCCGGGCTGGTCGAGCGTGCCGTCGCCGCCGGTGCGGAGGTGCTGTGCGGCGGCACGGTCACGCCGTCTCCGATGCACGGCCACGCGGCGACGGTGCTCGGGAACGTGGCCCCCGGCAACCCGGTCCTCACCGAGGAGATCTTCGGCCCGGTCGCACCGATCGTCACCGTCGACGACATTGAGTCGTCGGTGCCCCTCTTCAACGGCGTGGACCACGGGCTCGTCAGCTACGTCTACACCCGCGACCTCGCGAGGGGCATGCGCATCGCTGGGGCGCTCGAGACCGGCATGGTGGGCCTGAACCGTGGCCTCGTGAGCGACCCTGCGGCACCGTTCGGCGGGGTGAAGCAGTCGGGCATCGGCCGCGAGGGTGCCCACGAGGGCCTCCTCGAGTTCTGCGAGACCAAGTACGTCTCCACCGAGTGGTGACGGCACCCGCTCCGGTCAGTGGGCGGATCGCCTGTGTTCCCCCAGGCTGTCGCGGCCGAAGTCATTCAGCGGGTCGCGAAGGACGGTGTGGACATGGTTCCCGTCACGGGTGGTGTTGTCGTACTCGGCGAGGATGCGCGGTCCGTGGAGGCGGTAGTAGTGGGGTCGGCCGGGACTGTCCGACCCGGCCCAGGCGAAGTGGATGCTGTCGAAAGACTGCCTGACGACGGCGCACGCAGCATCGGCGGCGCCGTCGGGAAGCCTCCCCATGTAGGTGTCGAGGAGAGCCCCCAGGATCTCCTGCTGGGACTCCGTCATGCCGGCTGCGGCCAGCCCGATCGGAACGGTCCGGAAGCGCACTGCATCCAGATGACGGTCCCCGAGGCCGATCTTCTTCTCCTCGTTCTCCTGGAATGCATCGACGGCGCGCGCCAGTTCGCCCGTGAAGGTGTCCCGCCACACGAGTGCGAGGGCAAGTGGCCCGTCACCGTCGTGGAGCTCGGCACGGTTCGCGCCGACGAGGTCCACCGGCGGCACGGGCGAGACGACCGCGGCCGCGGCCTGGCGCTCGTCGAGGGACGAGAGCAGTTCGCGCGCGAGGTCCTCGCATGCACCGAGCGGCCGGAGCAGGTGCCCGCCGAGAAGCGGGGAGGAAGCGGGATCCGCCCCGAGAAAGAGCGGGGTTCCCGAGAGAACCTCCCCGTTCAGGACGGTGTGGTTCACGGACACGTGGTGCCCGCCGAAGCGCCAGCCCCAGGCGTCCGCACCGGGCTCGCCGAAGACACGCAGGAAGTATCGCTGCGGGTCCCGCCCGCGCGGCCATCCCCACGATGCGGTGAATCCCTCGAGCTGGTCGAGGACGTTCTCCAGTCCCATGATGGTCGCTGCGGTCACGTACCCAGGTCTGCTCAGGCCGCTGTCGAGGAGCCTCATCGCAAGCCGTCTCGCGGGTGGTTCGAGGTCACCGATGACCGCTCCTCCGTGGTCGGTCGGCGTGTAGAACCAGCGCTTTCTCTCGTCGTCGGACGGGAACGGCCAGTGCGCCGCGCCAAGTTCGACGGGATCGAGTGCGGCGAGGAATGCCGAGGCAGCATCAGCCATCCGTGCGGCGAGTGTCATTGCCCCGGTCCCCTCAGCCCGAAGATGAGGTCAGGGTCCCCGGGCACCCACGAGTTCTCCGTCTGCGAGCGCCGGCCGATCCGTTCCGTGCGTTCGATCAGCCCTCGCCCGACGAGGATCTGCGACGCCTCGTACCCGCTGAGGGCTTCATCGACCGTCGGACAGCTGTCCAGAGCTGACGCGAGTGCCCATGCGTCGTCGGCGGCCTTTGCCGTGCCGGCCGCGGCGTGCGGTCTGCCGAGGAACGCCGCATCACCCAGGAGGCATGCCCGCCCGGACACCATCGACGGGATGTCCAGGTCGTACACCACCTGCACGAACGGCTCGGCTGCCGCGCACACGATCGATGCGATCGGTCCTGGGAGGCGTGCCGCGGCGTGCGCGCGCATCTCCGAGACGTGACGGTCGGCGACTGTGCCCGGTGGCAGGGACACGTCACGCACAATGCCGTCCCTGCCGGTCAGCAGGTCCGTGAGGTCCCCGCCCTCCAGGTAGTTGCGGTACCACACGAAGTTCATCGACCGGTCGCCGGGAGCGGTCTCGCCCCCGGGACCGGGAATCGGGTAGACGAGGATGTGGCTGTTCGCGTACACGTGATACGTGATCGCATCGTCCAGCCGCGCGAGAACCTGCCGGTCCAGGTCCGCCTCGCGCACCATTCCCCGCCATGCGACGTAACCCGAGTAGCGGGGGGCGAGGCCCGGGTGCATTCGTTCGCGCGACGAGGAAGCGACACCGTCCGCGCACACGAGAAGGTCAGCGGTGCACGATGTGCCGTCCGCGAAGGAGACCGTCACGGAGTCGCCCTGGTCCTCCCACGAGACCATCTCGTGGCCGAGGTGGTAACTCTCCCGGTTTATGCACCCGAGGAGACGTCCGTAGACCGTGTTCCAGCTGCTGAAACGGTAGGCGTGCCCCACCTCGTGCTCGACAGAGGCGTCACGTGCGAGGTACCTGATGGACGAGGTGGCGATGCTGATCTCGTCGATGTCGACACCCGCGACATCCGTGAGATATCTCGAGGTCTCCGGCAGCAGGCCTATCCCCGCCCCGCGCTGGGCGAGGACCTGAGGCGACCGTTCGAACACGTCGACCGTGTGCCCGGACTCCTCCAATACGAGGGCCGCGGTCAACCCGCCTATGGATCCCCCGACGATGCAGACGCGCATCGGTTGTCTACGGCTGGCCGAACGTTGCGATCTTGTCGACCTTGCAGACGAAGAGCACCCGGCGCTCGGTGATGGACGGGTCACGCAGGCCGTACTCGTCTCCCTGCCCGATGTACTTCTTCCAGATCCCGTTCAGCTGCTCCGTCACCCAGGCGCCTTCCTTCGGGTCGTCCTCGAGGATCTCGCGCTCCACCGTCACCTTCAGGCTGATCCAGTGGTACATGTTCTCGGGGTTCATGAGGAGGATCGTGATCCTCGGCGTGCGGCGGATCCAGGAGGTCTTCTTGCGGTGCTGCGCGACGTTCACGAGCACCTTGTCATCCTTGTAGTCGAACCACATCGGGGTGAGATTGGGGCGGCCGTCGCCCCCCATCACTGCCATGGTGCACGCAATCGGCTTGTCGAGGAGCTGCTTGTAGACCGGGTCGACATCGTTCAAGGATGTCACCTCGACGTGGTCCCCGACTGCGAACTGGCCGGCCTGGAGGCCGTTCGCCACGTCCTTGAATTTTGCGACCCTGATTCCCATGGTTCTTCCTCTGTCTGTGTGACTCTGTCGATTCGCAAGGTACCACCGCCGCACGGGCGGGCCCCCACGGGGCGCAGTTGGCCGCCCCGTCGGTAGTAGTTTTCTCCTGATGAGCGAGCAGACCGACACCCAGCACGCGTGGCTGAACCCGGAGGACCTGCAGGCCGTCCGCAACCAGGTGCCGCTTGTGTACGTGGACGCCGTGCCGGTGCGGACAGACCCCGACGGCACAGTCACCCACGTGGGGATGCTCCTGCGCCAGGCCGCCGACGGCACCATCAGCCGGATGGCCGTGTCGGGCCGCGTCATGCTGAACGAGCGCATCCGTGACGCCCTCATGCGCCACCTGGAGAAGGATCTCGGGCCCATGGCGTTCCCCCGCATTCCGCCTGAGCCGGCACCGTTCTCGGTGGTGGAGTACTTCCAGGACCCCTCGGTGTCAGGCTTCTACGACCCCCGCCACCATGCCGTCAGCCTTGCCTTCGTGGTGCCGGTGACCGGCGAGTGTCACCCCACGCAGCAGGCACTCGACCTCGGGTGGTTCACTCCTGAGCAGGCGGTCAGCGCGGAGGTCATCCGCGAGATGACGAGCGGTCACGACCGTCTCATCCGTCTTGCTCTTGCCTCCGTGGGCCAACTGCCCTGAACTAGATTCGGGTCGTGCCAGAGGGTGACACGATCTACAGAGCTGCTGCTGCGCTGCGCACTGCGCTCGTCGGCAAAACAATCACCCGTTTCGAGGCCCCCCGTCTCGTGGGTCCGTCACCCGCCGCCGGCGCCGCAATTGAGCGAGTGGAGAGCCACGGCAAGCACCTGGAGATCGTCTTTGACGACGGCGTCGTGCTGCACACCCACATGCGCATGACGGGGTCATGGCACCTCTACCGCCCCGGCGAGAAGTGGCGCAAGCGTCGCCACCAGGCACGTGCAGTGATCTCTACGGCGGAGTGGATCGCCGTGTGCTTCAACGCACCCATCGTGGAGACGTGGCGCGAGGCTGACCAGAACCGCCACCCCCGCGCCGGCCGCCGCGGCCCGGACCTGTGCGACCCCGCGTCCGACCTGCACGAGTGCGCGGCGCGTCTGCAACACTACGACCGTCCGGACACCACGATCGCAGAGGCACTTCTCGACCAGCGCGTCATGAGCGGGATCGGCAACGTGTACCGCTGCGAGGTGCTGTGGTCGTGCGGCATCCACCCGTGGGCAAAGGTCGGCAACATCCCGCAGTCCACGTGCCTCGACCTGGTGATCACCGCTGCAGGTCTCATGCGCGCCAATCTCCAGTCACCCGTGCGAGTCACCGCGCCGGACGTGCCGGGCGGTCTCGCGGTGTACGGGCGCAACGGGCAGCGATGCCCGCGCTGCGGCGACGTCATCCGGCTGAACACCCACGGGGAGATGGCCCGGTTGCTCTACTGGTGCCCCGGCTGCCAGGTGGGCTGCGAACCCTGGCCGGAACTGGACTCCCCCGACCCGGTTGCCCGTGCCACGGACCCGCACCCTGCGGGCAGCACGTTCGTCTCCGATCTGCTGCGCCACCGCGACGCCAGCTGAGCCGGCGAGCTACGCGCGGCCGAGGATGCGGTCGACGGCGATCTCCACCGCCACGCGGTCTTCGCGCGCGCCCGGCTGGCGGTAGCGAGCCGCGTACCCCTCGACGGCGAGTGCCACGCGGGCAGGGTCGTCCGTGCCGCTCACGGTCCCCTCGAGGGTCAGCCACCGCCCGCCGTCCACCTGGGACACCGCGGCACGCCCGCCGCGCACGGCATTTCGGTACTTCTGGGACGAGGCGAACGTGATGATCCGAACGGTGCGGGTGGCATCGTCGTAGCTGAACCCCACCGGCACCACGTGGGGCGAGCCGTCGGTGCGCATCGTGGTGAGGGAGGCCAGGTGGTACTCGCGCAGGAATGCGAGCACATCCTCGTTGACGGAACCGGGCTCGATCTTCATCAGGTGGTGACGAGGGACTCGAGCACGTTCACCTTGGTTGCGCGCCATGCGGGGTAGACCGCGGCGAGCACGCCCACCGCAAATGACATTGCCATGATGAACACCGTGGTGCCCACCGGGACCTGGAACGATGTCAGGCCCCGGTCGCGCAGGGCGAACACGATCGTCCACCCCAGGCCGATGCCGAGCACGATGCCCATGACGGCGCCGAACAGGGAGGTGATGACGCTCTCCCAGCGCACAGTGGTCCGCACCTGGCTCTTCGTCATGCCGACCGCGCGCAGCAGGCCGATCTCACGCTGGCGCTCGAACACCGAGAGCAGGAGGGTGATGATGATGCCGACAATCGCGATGACGACGGAGAGCAGCAGCAGGCCGTAGATGAGGCCCAGAAGCTGGTTCACGCTGCCTGCCTGCTCGTCGATGTACTCCTGCTTCGAGAGCAGCTTGCCCTGGCCGTAGTCGTTCACGGCCTCCTGCAGGGCCGCCCGCACGGCGGCGGGATTTGCCCCCTCGTCAGTCTTCACGTAGACGCCGAAGTCGAACGACTGCACGCTCGCCCCCGCGAACATCTCACGGCTGACCACGCGGTTCCCGGCGAGGTCGTCGTGCTTGTAGAGACCGCGCACGGTGAGGGTGCGCTCGGTGGCGTCGGCGAGCGTGACCGTGATGGTCGAGCCAAAGGGCTTGTCGTTGCGCTCGGACCAGTCCCGGGCGAGGAAGATCCCCTTCGCGTCCAGATCCGAGTAGTCCGCACCGATGAGGCCGATGTCGTAGTTGCCCTCGATGGTGGCGGGAGAGATGACGGTGAGCTGGCGGCCCTGCCCGTCGATCTTGACGAGGAGGGTGCCGATGCCCGTTGCGCTCTCCACGCCGTCGATACCGTTCAGACCCACGGCGAGTGATGGGCTGAGCCCGCCGAAGCCCTCTGACTGGACGCTGATCGCAAAGTCACCCTTGAACTGCTCCGTGAAGATGTCGTTGATCTGGCCCTTGATGCTGGCGGCGAGTGCCGACACTGCCGTCACCAACGCGACACCGATCAGCACGGGGCTGGCCGTGCGTGCCGTGCGTTTCGGGTTGCGCACGCTGTTCTGGCGCGCCATGACGCCCGTGATGCCGCGCAGTTTCGCTGCCGGTGCGCCGAGGAAACGACCGACCGGCGGGGCGATGACGGGGCCGAGCACGATCGTGCCGCCGAAGACGAAGAGGATGCCGAGCCCCAGCCACGTCTCGTCCATCCCGCCGATCACCACGCCGATGACGCCCAGCCCGGCAGCGACGGAGCCGAGCCCGATCCAGGTGCGCGTGCGGCCCACCTGGGCCACCTCGATGGCGCTGGAGCGCATGGCGGCGAGTGGCGGCACCTTGCCGGCCCGGCGCGCGGGCAGCCAAGCCGAGGACACGGTCACGATGACGCCGGTGATGATCGTGTTGACGACTGCGGAGGCAGTGACGACGAGGCCGCTGCTCGGGATGTCGATGCCGAGACCCTTCAGCAGGGCCGTGAGCGCACTGGACAGGGCGATGCCGCCGAGCATGCCGAGCACGGACCCGACGAGACCCACCACCACTGACTCGGTGAGCATCGCACGGGAGATCTGCCTGCGGCTCGCGCCGACGGCCCGAAGGAGCGCGTTCTCCCGCTGGCGCTGGGCCGCGCTGATCGAGAACACGTTGTAGATGACGAACGAGCCCACGCCGAGGGCGATGTAGGAGAAGGTCGACAGGATGATTCCGAAGAACGAGAGCGCCTGGCCGATGTCGTCCTGGGTCTCCTTCGTGATCTCGGCACCGGTGAGGGTCTCGACCTTGTCGGCGGGGTCGAAGATCGCGTCGATGTCACGAGCAAGCTGTTCGTCGGTGCGGGTGCCGTCACCCACCACGAGAATCGCATCCACGAAGCCGGGCTTGCCGAGAAACTCGGCGGCAGTCGCCACGTCGAACAACGCGAATGTGGCGCCGCCGGGGGAGCGGACATCGCCGTAGCTGGCGATCCCGGCAAGGGTGAACTCGCGGCTGCCTGACTGTGCGAC
>SXYT01000048.1 GCA_005788205.1 Actinomycetota bacterium
AACCCGGGTATCTACGCCGGTCAGTGCACCGAGTTCTGCGGTCTCTCGCACGCAAACATGCGCATGGAGGCCGTTGCTCTCTCCAAGGAGGACTTCGCCAAGTGGGTCGCGAACCAGCAGAAGCCCTACGCGGCCCCGGCCCAGGGAACCCTTGCCGCCGAGGGTGAGCAGGTGTTCCTCAACCAGTGCGTGCGCTGCCACCAGGTGAACGGCCAGAAGCGTGCCGACGGCACGCTCGTCATCGCCGCCCCTGACGAGAACGTCTACGCGGGCGCCGCCCCGAACCTCAGCTACTTGATGACCCGCAACACGTTTGCCGGCGCCATATTCGACCTCGTGAAGAAGTCGTGCCGTGACGATGTGTGGAAGGCCAAGCCCGAGGATTTCGGTGCCAAATACCTGGCGGGTGTCTCCGAGGAGTGCCTCAACGCCACCGACCTGCGCGCATGGCTGCGGAACGCTCCCGCCATGAAGCCGATGTACGCGGACCCCACCAAACTCGGGTCGACGGACGGGAAGTACCGTGGCATGCCGGCACTCGGCCTGTCCGAGTCCGACATCGACAAGCTCGTTGCCTACCTGCTGACCCTGAAGTGACCGGAGAACACCATGGCGATCATTGAACGACCCTCATCGGCACCGGCGGTCCCCGCCGTGGCCACGCCGAGCTCCAGTCTCGGTGCCCTCAAGCGACCGATGATGGAGACCGGCTGGAAGTCCTGGCTGTTCACTGTCGACCACAAGAAGATCGTCATCATGTACGGCGTCGTCGCGATGTTCTTCTTCATCGTCGGTGGCGTGGAGGCCCTCCTCATCCGGCTGCAGCTCGCGCTCCCGGACGGCAAGATCCTCAATGCAGACGTCTACAACCAGATGTTCACGATGCACGCGACCACGATGATCTTCCTCTTCGCGATGCCCATGGCGGCCGCGTTCGCCAACTACTTCCTGCCCCTGCAGATCGGTGCCCGTGACGTCGCGTTCCCGCGACTGAACGCCCTGTCGCTGTGGCTCCTCGTCATCGGCGGCATCGTGCTCAACCTGGCCTGGTTCCTCGGCGGCGCGGCCGACGGCGGCTGGTTCATGTACGCGCCGAACTCCGGCCCCGTGTTCTCGCCGTCGAACGGCGTGGACTTCTGGACTATCGGTCTCCAGATCGCCGGCATCGCGTCCCTCATCGGCTCCATCAACCTGATCGTCACCGTGCTCAACATGCGCGCACCCGGCATGACCTTCATGAAGATGCCGGTGTTCACCTGGATGATCCTCGTGGTCCAGTTCCTCCTCGTGTTCTCCCTCCCGGTGATCACGGTGGCGCTGGTGCTGCTGATGTTCCAGCGCGAGTACGGGGCCACGTTCTTTGACGCCGCTGCCGGCGGTGACCCGTTGCTGTGGCAGCACCTGTTCTGGATCTTCGGGCATCCCGAGGTGTACGTGCTGATCCTGCCCGGTTTCGGCATCATCTCCGAGGTGCTGCCCACGTTCTCGCGCAAGCCGCTGTTCGGCTACCCGTTCGTGGTCTTCTCCGGCGCCTCGATCGGCCTGGTCGGCTTCGGCGTGTGGGCCCACCACATGTTCGCCACGGGCCTCGGCCCGGTGTCCGTGGCGGTGTTCTCCATCGCCACCATGGCGATCGCCATCCCCACGGGCGTCAAGATCTTCAACTGGCTGCTCACCATGTGGGGCGGCAAGATCTGGTACACGACCGCGATGAAGTTCGCGATCGGCCTGGTGCTGCTGTTCACCGTGGGCGGCCTCTCGGGTGTGACCCACTCGGTCGCCCCGTCCGACACCCAGCAGACCGACACCTACTACATCGTGGCCCACTTCCACTACGTCCTCTTCGGAGGCATGGTGTTCGGTCTCTTCGCCGGCTTCTACGACTGGTGGCCGAAGGTCTTCGGCCGCCTGCTCAACGAGAAGCTCGGGTCGTGGAACTTCTGGCTGATGTTCTTCGGCATGAACCTCACGTTCGGGCCGATGCACATCCTCGGCCTGCAGGGCCAGCCGCGGCGCATGTACGTCTGGACGGAGGCACGTGCGGGCGAGGGGCTCTTCAACCTGGCGTTCTGGAACATGGTCGCCTCGATCGGCTCGTTCATCCTCACGGCCGGCGTGCTCGCCTTCCTCATCAACATCGTCTACACGGCCAAGAAAGGCCCGAAGGCCGGTGCGGATCCGTGGGACGCGCGCACCCTCGAGTGGCTGACCACCAACCCGCCGAAGCCGCACAACTTCGACCGCGTCCCGGTGGTGCACCACCTCGACGAGTTCTTCCACCGCAAGTACGAGGAGGACACCGCCACGCACACGATGCGCCGCATCGCCGACGGCGAGGACCTGGTGCGCGCGGAGGAAGCGGCCGCGGACACCGACATCCACCTGCCCGGCCCGTCGTACTGGCCGCTCATGCTGGCCTCGGGCATCGGCATCCTGGGTCTCGGCACCATCTACGGGGTGCCCGTGATGGTCGTTGGTGTCGTGGTGCTCCTGCTCGCGAGCTACGGCTGGGTGCTCGAGCCCTCCGTGCCGGACGCATCAGAGATCGACCCGCCGTCGCCCGACGGCTCCACGAAGGAGATTGCCTCCCTTGGCTGACGTCGCAGTCCACGCAGACCACGGCTCCGGCCACGGTCACCACAGCTCCACCGGCCTGTCCAACAACAAGCTGGCGATGTGGTTGTTCCTCGGGTCGGAGTGCCTCCTCTTCGGCGGTCTCATCTCCACCTACATGCTGTACCGGGGCCGTGTCTCCGACGGCCCGCATCCGTCGGCAATCTATGACATCCCGTTCACCTCGGTCAGCAGTTTCGTGCTGCTGATGTCGTCATTGACGATGGTCCTCGCGGTCTCCTCCGCACAGCGCAACGACGACTCGAAGACGAACCTGTGGTTGACCGTCACTGCTCTCCTCGGTTCCACCTTCATCGGTGGACAGGTGTACGAGTTCACGGCCTTCTACCGCGAGGGCCTGGGCTTCTCCACCAGCCTGTTCGGTTCCAGTTTCTACACGCTGACCGGGTTCCACGGTGTCCACGTGTCGGTCGGGGTCATCCTGTTGCTCTCCACCATGGGCATCATCAGGAAGAACCGCATCACCGGCAACAAGGCCGAGGTCGTGGAAATGGTGGGCCTGTACTGGCACTTCGTCGACATCGTGTGGATCGTCATTTTCACACTCGTCTACCTGATCCCTGCCTGACCGAGAGGACACCATGAGCGCCGCAACCGAAGAGAAGCACGACACGCACGAGCACGGCTTGAGTGATGCCGGCTACATCAAGATCGCCCTCATCCTCGCGGCCATCACCGCACTGGAGGTGTCCACCTACTACGTGGACTTCGGGCCGCTGTTCATGCCCTCCCTGATGATCATGATGGTCGTGAAGTTCGTGATGGTCGTGTCGTACTTCATGCACCTGAAGTTCGACAACCGGCTCTTCAGTTTCCTCTTCTACACGGGTCTCGGCCTGGCGCTGTTCTGCTACATCGTCGCGCTCGCCACGTTCAAGTTCTTCATCGCCTGACACCCGAAAGGTCGGCCGCTGATGTTCGGCGCAGGATACGACATATCCACCAACATGGATCCCTGGCGCTTCCAGCTGCACCTGGAGATCTGGGTCTTGATGGTCGCGATCATCGTCGGGTTCGTCTATGCCGTGCGCGTGATCGGCCCGAAGGTCGCGCCCCCCGGCCAGGTCGTCACGCGCCGTCAGGTCGTCACGTTCTCCCTGATGATCGCGTTGATGTGGCTGTCCACCGACTGGCCCATGCACGACATCGCGGAGGAGTACCTGTACTCGGTCCACATGATCCAGCACATGATCCTGTCCATGTTCGTGCCCCCGCTGGCACTGCTGGCCACGCCGGAGTGGCTGTTCCGCATCATCATCGGTGACGGTCGTGTCCGTCGCGCCGCCCGGTTCCTGACGCGCCCGGCAGCGGCTGCGCTCGTCTACAACCTGGTCGTCCTGACCACGCACATGCCGCAACTGGTGAACCTCAGCGCCTCGAACGGCCCCGTGCACTATCTGCTGCACGTCCTCCTCGTGGTGAGTGCATTCATCATGTGGATCCCCATCTGCGGCCCTGCGCGCGAGTGGCGCGTGAGCGACGGCGCGAAGATGATCTATCTGTTCTCGATGTCGCTCGTGCCAACGATCCCTGCAGGGTGGCTGACCTTTGCCGAGGGCCCCGTCTACCGCCACTACGACACGCCGGTGCGCGTGGGCGGCATCAGCGTGCTCTCGGACCAGCAGGTCGCGGGCGGGATCATGAAACTCGGCGGCTCCATCTTCATGTGGATGGTGATCATCTTCATCTTCTCGCGGCGCATGATGCGCGGTTTCTACGCCCAGCAGACGTACCGCCCCGACTCGCGCATGCCCGATTCCGAGGTCATCGGCACCGACGAGCCGCTCACCTACGGCGAGGTCGAGGAGGCGTTCCGCCGCACGAGGCCCGCGCCGGAGAACCCGCACACCCCCGCCTGATGCGATGGAGATAGTCGACCTGCCGGCAGACCCGCGGGTGCGCCGGATGGTTGCCGGCTGGCTCGTCGCTGAGTGGCCCCACCTGTTCCCGGACGACACCGAGGAGTGGTACCTCGACGAGTGGACGCGCGGTGACGCGAACGGCACCGCACCACCGCACTGCATGGTCGCCGTGGAGGACGGCGAGATCGTGGGCACTGCCTCGATCGTGATCGACGACGAGCTTCCCGCCGCGACGGAACCAGGCCCGTGGCTGGCCGCCGTGTACGTGCTGCCGGGCCACCGCGGCAAGGGTGCGGGCCGGGCGCTGGTCGAGACGGTGTCGGCCCGTGTCGAGGGCGGTCTGTGGCTCTACACCGAGAGCGAGGCGGACTGGTACAGGACCATGGGATGGGAGCCCGTCCGCGAAGCGGTGCTGAACCGGCACCGCGTGACGGTGATGACCCGCCGCAGTTAGCTCCAGCGGAAGGTCCGGGCCGCCACCGCTGGCGTGACCAGGGCCCACACCGCCAGGATCACCCATGAGCCACCCGGCTGGTTTCCCGCACCGGTGAGCGCGTCGCGGACCACGTCCGCGAGGGCGGATGACGGCAGCAACTCGGCGACCGAGCGCAACGGCGACGGCAGCGACGACATCGGGATGACCATCCCGCCGAGCAGCAGGAGCACCAGGTACAGGCCGTTCTGCGCGGCCAGGTTGATCTCGCCGCGCAGCGTCCCCGCGAGAGTCAGGCCGATGCCGGTGAACGCGGCCGTGCCGAGGAGCACAGCCGGGACCAGCAGCCATGCGCCGCCGCCCCGCGGGCCCCACCCGAGTGCCGCACCGAGCGGCAGCAACACTGCCAGTTGCAGCAGCTCGATCGCGAACACGGACAGCATCTTGGCGGTGACCAGTTCGCCGCGCCGCAGCGGCGTGGCACCGAGACGCTTCAGCACCATGTAGCTGCGCTCGAAACCCGTCGCGATGCCGAGACTCACCATCGCAGTGGACATGACCGCGAGCGCCACGATGCCGGGCAGCAGGAAGTCCTCCGGGTCCTGCGTGCCGGAGGGGAGCACGTCGAC
>SXYT01000192.1 GCA_005788205.1 Actinomycetota bacterium
CGCCGAACAGGTCGGTCTCGGTCTCCTCGGTGAACGTGGTCTCGATGACGCCCGAGCGCGCGCCGCCGATTGCCTCGGCGTACGAGAGGGCGAGGTCCTTCGCCTGGCCGGTCGCGTCCTGCTCCACCGCGATGAGCGCCGGCACGCCGCCGCCCTCGGTGTAGGTGCGGCGCACCAGGTGACCAGGGCCCTTGGGGGCGATCATGATCACGTCCACGCCCTTCGGGGGACGGATGCGCTTGAAACGGATGTTGAAGCCGTGCGCGAAGGCGAGCGCCTTGCCCGGCTTCATGTAGCGCTTGATCGACTCCGTGTAGGTCTGCTTCTGCTCCGTGTCCGGCATGGTCATCATGACCACGTCAGCCCACTTCGCCGCCTCGGCGATCGTCTTCACGGTGAGTCCGGCGGCCTCGGCTTTGGCGCGCGAGGACGAGCCCTCGCGGAGGCCGACGACGACCTGCACGCCGGAGTCCTTCAGGTGGAGCGCGTGGGCGTGGCCATGCGAGCCGTACCCGATGATCGCGACCTTCTTGGAACGGACGAGCGCGGGGTCCGCGTCCTTCTCGTAGTACATCTGTGCTGCCATCAGCTTGCCTTTCCCTTGAGTGCGCGGGGCCGTGCCTCGCGGTCCAGTTTGGGCAGCGCCACCCGCCCGGTTCGTTGGCTCTCAACGATGCCATAGCCCTTCAGCAATTCCTCAAAATCGTCGAGTTTCTCGGGATTGCCGTCCAGTGACACGGTCATCGCGTCGGGACCGACGGCGAGGACCTTGGCCTCGAAGATGTTCGCGAGCTCGACCACCTGGCCGCGGCTCTCGCTGTCCGTCCGCACCGTCGCGACCATCAGCTCGCGCTCGACCGACTTCTTCGGGTCGAGCTCGGTGATGCGCACGACATCGATCAGCTTGAACAGCTGCTTCACGATCTGCTCGAGCGGGGTCGCCGAGATGTCGACGACGATCGTGATGCGGCTGTAGTCCTCGTCCTCCGTCGGTGCGACGGCGAGGGAGAAGATGTTGTAGCCGCGGCGCGCGAACAGGCCAGCCACGCGCGCGAGCACGCCGGGCCGGTTCTGCACCAGCACCGAGAGGATGTGGTGGTTGCGGGAGTCGCCGTACGGGTTGTTCGCGTTGATCGTCACTTGAGGTACTCCCTGCGGCTCTCCTGCGTGGGGTGCAGGAGGACTTCGTCGTTGCTCGCCCCGGCCGGGACCATGGGGAACACCTTCTCGAACTCCTCCACGCGGAACTCAACGACCACGCTGCGGTCGTTGATGCTGTTCGCCTTCTCGATGGCGGCGTCGATCTCCTCGGGGGACTCCACTCTGATGCCGACGCACCCCATGGCCTCCGCCCACTTCACGAAGTCCGGGCAGCCGGCCAGGTCGACCTCGGAGTAGCGCTCGCCGTAGAACATTTCCTGCCACTGGCGGACCATGCCGAGGTAGGTGTTGTTCAGGATCGCGATCTTCACGTGGATGCCCTCGGTGGTGGCGGTGACCAGTTCCTGCGCGGTCATCTGGAAGCAGCCGTCGCCGTCGATGGCCCACACCGTGGCCTCGGGCCGCGCGGCCTTCGCGCCGATCGCGGCGGGCACGGAGAAGCCCATGGTGCCCAGACCGCCCGAGTTGACCCAGGTGTACGGCTTCGTGAAGTTCCAGAAGAGGCTCGCCCACATCTGGTGCTGGCCGACGCCCGCCACGAGGATCGTGTCCTCCGGGGCCGCGTCACGCAGCTTCTCCAGGCAGAACTGCGGCTTCAGGCGCGCACCTGGCTCCGATGCGTCGTAGGTCAGCGGGAACTGCTCCCTCCAGCCGTTCACGCGGCTGCGCCACGGGGAGATGTCAGCCTGCGCGGTGCCCTCGGCGAGGAGCTCCTTCACGGCCTTCACGATCTCCTCCACGATGAGGCGGCAGTCGCCGACGATCGGCACGTCCGGCTTGCGGACCTTGCCCTGCTCGGCGGGGTCGATGTCGACGTGGATGATCTTCGCGTCCGGTGCGAACGTGGCGACCTTGCCGGTGACACGGTCGTCGAAGCGCGCGCCGAGCGCGCACAGCAGGTCGGCCTTCTGCATCGCGGTGATCGCGGTGGCGGTGCCGTGCATGCCGGGCATGCCGTAGCAGAGCTCGTGGTCGTCGGGGAACGCGCCGCGCGCCATGAGCGTGGTGACGACGGGCGTCTTCAGCAGTTCGGCGAGCTCGCGCACCGCGTCAGCCGCACGGGCCTTCAGCACGCCCCCGCCCAGGTACAGCACGGGGCGCTCTGAGGCGAGGAGCAGCTTCGCGGCCTCCTTGATCATGCGCGGGTGGCCCTTGACCGTCGGGCGGTAGCCGGGCAGCGACTCGAGCACCTCCTCATCGGTCGGCCAGTGCCACGTCATCGAGTTCTGCAGGACGTCCTTCGGGAGGTCGAGAAGCACGGGACCGGGGCGGCCGGTGGTGGCGATATGGAACGCCTGGCGCACCGCGAGCGGGATGTCGTCGGGGTGCATGATGAGTTCGTTGTGCTTGGTGACGCTGCGGGTGATGCCCACCGTGTCGCACTCCTGGAAGGCATCGGTGCCGATGGCGGTCGTGGAGACCTGGCCGGTGATGCAGACCATCGGGATCGAGTCCATGAACGCGTCACAGAGCGGGGTCACCATGTTCGTGGCGGCGGGGCCGGACGTCACCATTGCCACGCCCGGGCGGCCCGTGACGTGGGCGTAGCCCTGGGCCATGTGACCTGCGCCCTGCTCGTGGCGCACGAGGACGTGGCGGATGCTGGACTTGAGCAGCGGGTCATAGGCGGGCAGGATGCAGCCCCCGGGGAGGCCGAACATGATCTCCACGTTCTCCAATTCGAGGGAGCGGATCAGTGCTTCTGCTCCGGTCAGTGTCTCTTTCGCTGACATCTGGACTCCTGGTTCTTTCTGGGCGAGTGTCTATTGAATGGGCAAACAGGGGCGAAATTGCCCCCGAAAACGAAAAAACCACCCGAAATTGGGTGGTCTGGGACGCGTGAATATGTGAACGCGTGCGCCTAGGCGAGTACTACCTCGAGGCTCAGGGCACGAATTTCACTGTTCACAGGGAGAAGTCTGCCACGGCCCGGGCAGTCCCCGCAACCCCCAA
>SXYT01000049.1 GCA_005788205.1 Actinomycetota bacterium
CGCGGCCGAGCTCCTGTTCCAGCAGGTCGAGCCCGAGATTGCCGAGCTTCAGCGCGCGGTCGTGCCATGCCGCGAGGTCGAACGAGGCCCCGTGGCGGGCCTTTGCCTCGTCGCGCAGTCGCAGCCACACCCGCTCGCCCAGCTTGTAGCTGATGGCCTGCCCGGGCCAGCCCAGGTAGCGGTCGATCTCCGAGCGGTTGAACGCGTCGTCACTGGACGAGCGCGCCGACATGAACTCGAGCATCAGGTCGGGGTTCCACTTCTCGCCCGGGTGCCACTTCGACCCCGCGGGGATCGGGTAGCCGCAGTGGATGCCGAGGTCCACAACGACGCGGGCGGCGCGGAAAGCCTGTGCGTAGAGGTAGCCCAGGCGGTACTCATTGTTCTCGAGGAAGCCGAACTCGTCCATCAGGCGCTCCGCGTAGAGGGCCCATCCCTCGCCGTGGCCGCTGTTGAAGAACATGCGCTGCACGCGCGACAGGCGCTCGCGCTCGATGGTGGCCGCCGCCACCTGCCGGTGGTGGCCGGGCACGCCCTCGTGGTACGCGGTGGTGGGCTCTCCCCAGCGGGGGAAAGACGCGCGGCCGTTCGCCGGGTACCACGTGCGGCCGGGGCGCGAGAGGTCCTCGCTCGGGCCCGTGTAGTACATCGCGGCGGCACCGCCGGGCGGGCTGATCATCGCCTCGACCGTGCGGACGCGCGGGTCGATCTGGAAGTGGTTGCCATTGATGAGGTATGACATCGCCTCGTCCATCAGTTGCTGCAGCCAGTCGCGCAGGTTCTCCTCGCCGTGGACCATCCGCGCCGGGTCGGTGTCGAGCAGGTGACGGACCTCCGCGGGAGAGAGTCCCGGCGCGATGAGCTCGCCGCACCGCCGGATCTCCTCGTCGAGGCGCATCGTCTCTTCCCAGCCCCAGCGGTACGCCTCCACCGGGTCGATCACCGCGCCGAGGAACTCGCGCCGCGCGGCGGCGTGCGCCTCCTCGCCGCACCCGTCCGCGTCGCGGGCCGCCGAGAGGTACGTCGCGCGGAGGAACGCCGCCGTCTCCGCCATCGCGGCCGAGGCGGCTTGTGCATGCCTCCTCAATTGTTCGAGCGGGGCTCCCGCCACCGGTGCGGCACCCTCCACGTACTGCTCGAAGAACGCGGGATCAGTCCCCGCGCCGGACCAGTACTCGAGCTGGTCCGCCTGGGCGAGGACCTGGCGCCTCGATGTGACGACACCGCGCTCCAGCCCGAGCGACCACGTCGCACGCATCCCGGCGAAGGCCTCGGGGACGTGCGACAGGCGCTCTGCGACCGTGGACCAGTCGTCGGCGGTCGCGGTGGGCATCAGGTCGAACACCGAGCGCGCACTCTCGACGTCGCCGGCGATGATGCGGATGGAACGCAGGTGCTCACCCGACCCGTGCGCCTGGATGGCGGCCTGCAGAGACTCACGCAGGACGCCGGCAGCGAGCCGGTCGTCGTCGTTCTCGGGGGCCAGGCGGTCGAGTTCGGCGAGCGTGGACATGTCGAGGTCGTGGCGGGCACCGTGGCCGGCGGGGGAGAAGTCGGTCATGAGGTGGTCGTACCCCGCGATGCCGAGGTACGTGGCTGAGCACGGGCTCAACTCCGCGACCCTGTCGATGTACCTGTCGGACAGGCCAAAGATCGGTGTTGTCATCCCGCAGACACTAGGCGGGCGGCGCGGATGCGGTCAGTGCGCCGAGCGCTTGTCGCGCAGGTGCCTGCCGATGTGGGCGATGACGACCTCCTGGCGCTCGAAGTCGAGGTACATGTAGATGCGGACGAGATGGGTGCCCCTCCCGCGGCGCAGGTGTGCCCCCGCAACGACGCTGCGGCCGTGCCAGTCGATGACATAGTCGGAGGTGTACTTCTGCTCGGCGTTGTCGCTCACGCCGGGGACGAAGTCGAGACCCATCTGCCGGCACGCGAGCTTGAACGAGTCGCCGACGATCTGGCCCGACTTCCACGCCCGCGCCACGTTGCTCAGGCGCACCAGGTCCTGCAGCACCGAGAGCGGGTCCGGGCCCTGCAGCTCCTCGCCGGTCTCCAGTGCACGCTGGTGGAACTCGAGGAACGGGCAGTGCATGCGCGCGAGCCGCATGGCCTCGCGCATGTTCGCCACCGCGCCGAGCGAGCCCTTGGACGTCCCCTGCAGCTCCAGGTTGACCGCGTGGAGCACGAGCTCGTCCACCTGGTCGCCCTTCTTCTGCAGTGCCGACTTCTGCTCGGCGATGATGCGGTCGGCGTCCGCCATGGACGCCTCGAGGGAGTTCACCTGCGACTCGAGATACTCGATGTAGACACCTGCGTCACTGCCGGTCTCGCGTTCCTCGTCATCCGCCGCGTGGTCATCGTCGTCGATGTCGTCCCGCGGCGGCGGCGGGACGCGCGGTGCGGCCACCGAGCGTGCGGCGGAGCCCGCCACCTGCGCGACGAGCCGTTGCCACTCGGCGCGCACCGACGTCTGCGGGAGCTCACGGATGCGCAGCACCTCGGGTTCGTGCCGGCCGGGCCACACGACCATGATGGTGCCCGCGTTGAGGAGCGAGTACCCGAAGCCGTTGACGAAGCGGTTGACCGCCCCGGCACCGGTGACCTGGAAGATGTGGGCGATGCCGACGAGGTCCGAGCCGGCAATCGACGTGAGTGCCTTGCCACCGTCGATGAGCTCGACAATGACAGGGAGACGCCTCCCGGGCACGTCGAGCAGAGCGAGCAGCTCGTCCACCTGCAGGGCCGTGGACGCGACGTGCGGGGCATCCGTGACCGCGTAGTTCGCGTCGCGCGCCGGCAGGTGCGCGAGGACGTCGCGCACGAGTGCGGTGAGGCGCAGCGGGGGGAGAGGGTCGGTGCGCAGCGGCACCACCTTGGTTCCCGACGGGCTGGTGAAGCTGCGCAGGTCGAACCAGAGCCGGCCTGCCTCCAGGAAGACAGTGACCGCGATGGTTTCCACGTGCTGGCCCGACGGGTGCGCATCGGTGATGGTGACCCTGTACACCGAATCAGCCCGGGAACGCACGGTCATGCCGGGCCCGCGCTTGTCCAGGGGGAAGGTGCGCACGAGCCAGTCGTCCACGGCGTCGATGACGGCGAGACGGTCGGTCTCGGTGCAGTCGACCGCGTCCAGCGACACGGCGTAGGTGGTGATCAACGGCCCACCGCCCGTGGGTCAGCGGTAGGGCTTGAGTGCCTCGTGGATGCGGGCAAGAAGGGACGTGACCGATGCTGCGTCATCGTGGTCGAGTGTAAGCAGGCGGTCGAAGGCCGCCGCCTCGATATCGAACTCGGGGTGCAACTGGTAGCGGGGGCCGCCCGCCCCGGGGGTGGTCGGGGTCTCGAGGGTGGCAGAACTGCCGGTTTCCCTGTCGATCCAGGCCTGCGCAGCGGACCCGAGGGCCTGCACCGTCCAGCCCCGCTCCAGGATCACGCTGATCGGGTTACCACCCGTCGGAAGACCCTCCACCATCACGTGGTCCGGGGCAGTCTCCACCGGGACCTGCATGCGGATGATCGGGCCGGAGTGGTCCACGTGGTTGACCTTCACGACGACCGCATCGTGCGCCACCGGCAGCACCAGCAGGTCGTCGCGGAGGGTGTCTGACGTGTCGTACTGCTCCGGCGTGACGACCTCCCACACCCAAGGCCGCCCGCCCGCATCGACCGCGGGCACGTGCATGCCGGCCCACGCGACGGGAAGGCCGGGCACTGTCACGCGCTTCCATGTGACGGGGCACGAGAGTCGCGAGAACGAATCACGGATCTCGTCGACCAACTGCACGCTGTCGATAGTGGCCTGCGCGGGCCATGAGATGGTGGATACCCGACCGCCGGTGGGAGACTGTCGTCATGCCGCGCCTCACCCACGACGGATGTGACTTCAACTTCGAGCTGCGCGGCGACGACGGACCGCGCGTCCTCCTCTTCAACGGGTCGGGCGCATCGATCGAGTCGAGTGCACCGCTCATCAACGCTCTCGCGAAGACGATGCGTGTCCTCGTGCACGACCAGCGCGGACTCGGCGCGACGTCGGTGCCCGACGGGCCGTACTCGATGGCGGGCTATGCCGCCGACGGGATGGCGCTCCTGCACCATGTGGGCTGGCAGTCCTGCACCGTCATCGGTGTGAGCTTCGGTGGGATGGTCGCACAGGAATTCGCCGTGACGTTCCCCGGAGCTGTGGAAAAACTGGTCCTGCTGTGCACGTCGGCCGGCGGGGCGGCGGGATCGTCGTACCCGCTGCACGAACTTGCGTCGTTGCCGGCCGATGAACGTCTCGAGATGCAGATGCGCATCACCGACTCGCGCTTCGGCCCGGAGTGGTTCGCGACACACCCGGTGGACGCTGAGATCGTGCGCGTCATGCGCGAACGGTCAGCCGTTGCGAAACCAGCGGAGCAGCTACGGGGGGAGAGGCTGCAGCTCGAGGCACGCCTCCACCACGACGTGGCAGACCGGCTGCACCTGGTCACTGCTCCCGCCTATGTGCTCGCGGGCCGGTTCGACGGGATCGCGCCGCCGGCGAACTCGCACGCGATCGCCGGCCGTGTCCCCGGTGCCGTGGTCTCCGTGTACGAGGGTGGCCACATGTTCAGCGGGCAGGACCGCAATGCGATCCTCGACATCCGCACCTTCGTGGCCACAGGGGAGCGGACCGCCAGGGATTGAGGCGGGACCCCCGTCCCGGGGCTCAGGCGAGGGTGACGGCGGCAGTGACGGTGCCGGCGCGCTGGTGCGACGCCGTCACGTTGACGACCGTGCCGGGGGCCGCGCGCAGAACCCACGTGAGGAGCTGACGGTCCGGGGTGCCGTCACTGCGCATCCCGCCGGAGAGACGGAACGCGAGCCGGCCCGCCAGGGTGCCGAACGTGACCCGCGGGGCGGAGCCGACCGTCTCGGCTCCGTCGACCTGCACCCAGCCGGGCAGACAGAGGTTGTGCTTGCGTGCATGGCTCGACACGTGCGCGGGAAGCCAGCCGGTGTTCGCGACTCCCACCTCCAGTCTCCACGTCCCGTCCCCCAGGTGATCGGCCTTCGTGTGCAGGATCTCCAGGCGCGGCGACATGAGGGCCTGGTGAACAGCGAACGACGCGTGCGGCGCCACCTCCGAGCGGAGGCGGGAAGGCGGAGCGTTCGTCCACAGCCTGAAGTCGTCCATCCCGCCGATCTCGATGTCGCCGAGCTGCGGATGGCTGAAGGGCCGCCACGGGTGCACAGTGCCCGGTGCGTTCGCGTCGGCCCATTTGTGCACCGCCAGCTCGTCCTCCACGGTCGGGCCCACGTACCAGATGTGGGTGGAGCTCCGGTGGTCGGTGGCAGCGGCGACGGCATCCCAGAACTCGGTGGTCCACGAGAAGACGCCGAGATGCTCGTACGCCCAGTCGTCGGCCGCGCCGCTCATCGTGTCGGACGTGTCCCACGTGAAGTCCTCGTAGACGGAGTGCACCGGGTAGCCGGTGGCCTCCGTGCAGACACGCCCGAGTTCCTTGAACGTCCACACGTCCTCCGGGGGCAGCTTCGAGTCCGGCTTGGTGCTGGACGGCCGCAGGAGGAACCCGCCGCTCGTGTGGTACGCGTTGTAGCCGCAGATGTTCGGCCGCGCCCGCACTGCGCGCACGAGCGCGTCGATCTCCGGTTCTGACATCGGGTGGTCACCCGACCCGGCGACCGACGTGTCCCACCCGGCGGGGAAGTTGCGGTTCATGTCGAGGCCCTCGGGGCTGCGCGGCGTCGGCACCGTGAAACCGTCCCAGTCCGTGATCGTCCCCTCGGCGAGCAGCCGGTACCGCGCAGCGCCCCGCGGCGCCGCGGCATGGTCCACCGGGATCATCAGGCGGGCGTCCTCGGGGTGCTCCACCCATGCCCCGTTCGGGTCGGCGATGCGCATCGTGAGGATCCGGCCGTCGCCGTCCACGTCGTGGGTCACGAGACCGGGCCACGCGTGCCTGTCGGTCCAGGGCCACGGGCGCATGCTGCTGCGGCGGTGCCGCGGGGAGTCCGCGAGCGCGGCCTCCACGCCGTCAGGGTTGACGCGCGGCGCCACGTAGAAGGTGCGCGTGCGCAGCGCCTCCGTGACTTTGTCGTCCCCAGCTGCGAAGCCCGTGAGCAGGTGGTGGATGAGGTGCAGTGCGGCGACGCCGCCGGTCACCTCCACGGAGTGGATGTTCGCGTCCACCCACATGGCCGGCTTCGTGGAGTGGTGGCCGGTGGAGGAGTCGGTGAGCGTGACGAGCAGCAACGGCCGTCCCTCATGCGACGTCCCGTAGTGCTCCACCGAGGCGAGACCGGGGTTGGCGGCGACCGTCGATTCGATCCACGACGACATCTCGTCGTGGCGGAGGAAACGGTCGAACTCGTATGCGACGGGTGCCATGGACGCAGGTTAGGTCGCCTCCGCTACTGTGCGTGAATGGCGCCGAACGTGCTGCTCATCACGCTCGACCAGTTCCGTGGGGACTGCCTCTCCTGCGCCGGACATCCCGTGGTGCGCACCCCGAACCTTGATGAACTCGCCGCTCACGGCGTCCGGTTCGCGCGTCACTACAGCCAGTCATCGCCGTGCTCTCCCGGCCGGGCATCTCTCTACACGGGCACCTACCAGATGAACCACCGTGTGGTTGCTAACGGCACCCCCCTCGACGCGCGCCTCGACAACGTCGCCCTCGCGGCCCGCCGCGCAGGACTCTCCCCCGTGCTCTTCGGGTACACGGACCAGTCGATCGATCCGCGTGTGTCATCCGGGCCTGATGACCCGCGGCTGAGCACGTACGAAGGGGTCCTCCCGGGATTCGACTGTCTCCTTGATCTGTCGGGAACGCACGCGCCGTGGCTGGAGTGGCTGGCAGGCCGCGGTGTCGACGTGAAAGGTGCGTTGCACGCGCTGTCCACCGAACACGAGCGCCCCGCAGACCTCAGCGTGTCCTGCTTCATGACGGACCGTCTGATCGACTGGATGGACACACAGGACGACGGGTGGTTCGCGCACGCCAGCTACCTCAGGCCGCACCCGCCGTACTCGGCGGCGGGCGAGTGGTCCGCTGCATACCCCGAGGACACAGTGGGGGAACCGATCGCACCGGTCGCCGATCCGGAGAGGTTTCATGCACTGATGCTGCGCCTGGACGGGACGAAGGCCCCCTCGGACGAGGCCGGCATGCGGCGCATGCGTGCCCAGTACTTCGGGATGGTGAGCGAGATCGACCACCAGTTGGGGCGGTTGTGGCAGGCGATGCGTGCGTCGGGCCGATGGGACGACACCGTCATCATCGTGACGGCGGACCATGCGGAGCTGCTCGGTGACCACGGCCTGCGCGAGAAGGTCGGCTACTGGGAGACCAGCCAGCACATCCCGTGCATCATCCGCGACCCGCGCCGTCCCGGGGCACACGGCAACGTGGTGGACTTCTTCACCGAGAACGTCGACATCATGCCGACACTCTGCGAGGCCACGGGCATCGACGTGCCGCACCAGTGCGACGGCCTGCCGTTGACGCCGTTCCTCGAGGGCGCAGAGCCGCCGTGGTGGCGCACCGCCGCGCACTGGGAGTACGACTGGCGCTTCGCCCTGATCGAGTTGGGTGCGGAGTTCGCATGGCCATGGACACGCAGTCTCGAGAAACAGAATCTCTGTGTGCACCGCACCGACGACACCGCGTACGTGCACTTCGGGGACGGCAGGCATCTCTGTTTCGATCTTGCCGCAGACCCGACGTGGCGCACCCCCTGCACGGACGAGTCGCGTGTGCTGAGGGCCGCCCAGGAGATGCTCACGTGGCGGATGCAGATGACCGAACGCCAGCTGGCCGGTTTCCTGGTGGCGAGCGGCGGCACCGGCCGGTGGCCCGCCGGCGTGCCCTGGAGGGACTGAGCAGTCAGTCCTGCCAGCGGTCGTGGTGGACCATCTTGGCGAGCGGCAGGCGGGCGAGCGGGCCGTGGCGCCCCTGGGGCCAGCCGATCGGCACCATCGCGTGCACGCCCCACTCGGCGGGGAAGCCGAGGATCTCGCGCACCTCGTCCTCGCGCCTCGCGATGAGAGTGGTGAGCACGCCCCCGAGACCTTCCGCGCGGGCGGCAGTGAGCAGGTTCTGCACCGCCGGGTAGAGCGAGGCCCCGCCGACCACGGAGGTGCGGGGGAGATGGTCGTCGGTGACGTAGATGAGGCGGGAGTCGTGCACGAAGAACACGACGACCGGCACTTCGTGCATCTTCTCGGCGAGGTTCGTGCCCACGGCAAGCCCGGCCGCCAGCTTGTCGCGCGCCTCCTGCGGGGCGTTCTTCGCGTTCTCCATGTTGTAGGCGACATATTTCGCCCACTCCTCCACGTAGAGCGCGCCGAGTTTCCTCTTCTGGTCGGTGTCGCTGACGACGATCATCCGCCACGGTTGCCTGTTGCCGCCGCTCGGGGCCCACACCGCCGCCTGGAGCACGCGGTCGAGCACATCAGCGGGGATGGGGTCCGGGCGGTAACGGCGGATGGACCTGGTGGTGGAGATGACGTCGTGGAAGGACTCGCTCATCCGCGCAGTCTGACCCCGCACGGTCTTGCTGTCAAAGACGGTGGACGGGGTCGTTGTCGAGACCCGTACCGATGAAGAGGCTGCGCAGCAACCCGGCGTGTTGGATGCCCGCGTGGCGCCGCATGAGACGCAGGATGGTGAACCGGAACTCGGAGTCGTGACCATCCCCCCTGGCCACCAAGTGGGAGAGTTCGTGCAGCACCACGCCCACCGACGGCCGGGCGGAACCGAACCAGACGGTGTGAGTGGTGTGGTCCGCCCATGCGGTGCAGCGGACGCGGCGACGGCCGAACTCCACGTGCGGGATGTCGAAGTCTTCCTCCAGGCACACGTTGGCCACGAACCCCACGGTGTCCGCGCGCGTCAGAACGCGGAGAGGCTCGTGCCGCTGGGCGACATCCTCGCAGGCGTAGACGAGCGCCTGCTCGTGCGAGCACCGCGCGAAGCGCCGCGCACCGCGCACGGCCTCGTCGAC
>SXYT01000193.1 GCA_005788205.1 Actinomycetota bacterium
ATCTGAGGCACCCGCAGGGACACTGTGACCGAGACTGCAGTGGCCGTGACCACCACCCGCGGGGCCGTGTCCAGTGTGGTGCCGAACTCTGTGGACGTGCGTTCCACCGCGTCTGCGGCATCAACGAACACCCGTCCTGGACCCGCCACTGCCCCGCTGCGTGCACCCTCTGACGCCACAGCGGTGGCGAACTGTGCGCCCATCCAGAGTGCGGATGCATGCACAACGCTGAACACGAGCACCAACAGGATCGGTGCGACGACAGCAAACTGGCTGCTCGCCTCGCCCCTGTCCGGGCAGGTGGAGTTCATCCGAGGTTGAGATTGAGGGCCTTGTCGCGGACCTTGGACGTGATGATGGCACTGACCGCGATGGCGAGACCGACGAGGGCGGCGGCCATGACGATGGTCGTTGCGCTCACCTCGCCCCTTTCGAGGTCACGTTCACGCGAGGCCAGGAACCGCACGGTGTAGTACTCCCTCAGTTGCTTCATGATCGACATTTCTTCTCCTTGGTTCGTGGACTCAGAGCGAGCCCATTGTTTGTGACATCGCCGGGTATCCGACGAAGAGCAGGAACGACAGGAACAGCACGACCATGGGCAGTCCCATCTGTTCCGTCCTTTGCTGTGCCTCGAATTCCATCGAGGCGAGATTCCGGGCACGGAGTGACGAGGCCTTGCTCACGAGGGTCTGCCTGACCCGGGAACCGTGCGAACCGGCGAGCCTGGCCGCGTTCGCCGTCTCCGAGAGCGAGGCGACACCCCACCTGTCGCCCAGTTCGGCCAACGCATCCCAGAACGACCTGCGGGAAGCCTGCGCTGCGCTGAGTGTGGCCCGGACCTCCTCGAACGCCCAGCCGTCACCGAGCGAGGCGGCAGACAGCAATGCGGTCTCGAGACCGGCACCACCGGCCATCTGGATGTTCACGAGGTCGAGCAGCACAGCAACAGCCATGTCGAACTCCGAACGCCTGTGGCGGGCCGAGGCCCCGAGTGCCGCGAACGGACGCCGGTAAGCGGCACCACCGGCAACGACTGCGAGGACAACCACTGTTGCGACGCCGGTGGCCCCGCTTGCAAACCCAAGCGCTAGAAGCAGACCTCCCGCACCGAGAATCGTCACGCTCGCCATGAGGACCGCCCTGTTCGCGATCTCGGCACGCGTGACGCCGGTGATGGCTAAATCGCGGATGTCGACCGCCGCGAGAGGGCCGCTCATGTGCTGGACCTGTCCGTGATGAGCCTGACCTGGGGTGCGAACCTCGACATGCGGTCGAGCAGGAGCAACCCGGCCGAGAACCCGGTGGTGATGACGGCGAGGACGACCGTACCCCCGGGCGATCCGTAGGCGCGGAGGTACTGCGGACTCATCAGCATCAGCCCCCCGACGAACACTGCGAGACTCACCGAGACGATCCGTACTGCAGTTCTGGTGCGCGCCCGTGAGACCCACACACGGAGGTAAAGACGGGCTTCCTCGCGGGTGCTCTCACTGAGCTGCGTCAGCAGCGAACTGAGATCACGAGTCTGGTGACTGACTGACATGAGGAGAGCCGCAACGACGAAGTCACACGACGGATGATCGACCTCGCTCGCGAACTGGCGCAGGGAGTCATCGACCCGGCCATACTGCAGCCGTGCGACGAGCCGCCGCACGTGTGGTTCCAGTCTCGGCGGACACGCCTCCGCGGAGTTCGTGATTGCTTGCTCCAAACCGGTCGCCGAAGCCACCGAGTCCCGCAGGAGCTCCGTGAACACCGCGACTGCTTCAACGAGCTCCCGCTGATCATCAACGCTCGGCCGTCGTGACGGAAGGCGGCGCACGATACTGCGCAGGGGGACACCACGGTTCGCCAACACGGCGAGGCCGAGCACGGCGGACACCAGTGAGACAGTCAGGCCCACGCCAGTTCCCTCCGAGCCCGGAAGCCGTGGTCGGACATCATCGCTGCGGTGCTGCCCCGGAGCGCCGCGAACTGGGGCATCGTGGAGACACGGGAAAAAACCTCGTTCGCGACTATCGAGTTGCCGTCAGAGTCAACTACCTCGAGAATCGACTCGACGGTACGGCGACCGTCCTCGTTGCGGACATGGACGACGAAGTGCACCGAACTGGCGACGAGGAGATTCAGGGTCTCCACCGGCACACCCGTCGAAGCCATTGACATGTACGCGGCGAGTTTCGGGAACACTGACCTTGCCGTGTCAGCGTGCATCGTGCACATCGAGCCGTTGTTGCCCTGGCTCATCGCCATCAGCATCGGGAACGCCTCGGCACCGCGCACTTCTCCGACTATGACGCGATCCGGGTCCATGCGCAGGGCCATCCGCGTCAACCGGGCGAGAGTCACTTCCCCCTCTCCCTCCGAGTTGGCCGGGCGGGCTTGCAGACAGTCGTGATCCGGATGTGCCGACTCCATTCGCTCGAGCCCGAGTTCGTACGAGTCCTCGATGGTGACGATGCGCTCCGCAGGGCCGACCTCGTTCATGAGCGCACGCAGGAGCGTGGTCTTGCCGGATCCGGTGCCGCCGGCAATCACGATGTTGCGGCGGGCTCTCACGCATGCAGAGAGGAAGTCCGCCGTCTCGGGAGACATCATGCCCCCGACACAAAGATCGCGGAGGGCGGCGTTCTCGAACCTGTGGCGACGGACGACGAGTGTGGGACGCTGCGAGATGTCCATTGCCGCAAAGAGCCGCGAGCCGTCGGGGAGCTGGAGATTCACCTCTGGGCTGCTGGGATCAAAACGCGTCTCCCGTGCGCACATCCTGGTGGCGATACGGCGGATGAACTCGACCAATTCCTCGTCAGAGTCGACGAGCGGGCCGACACTCGACCGTGAGCCGTCCCGGGTCTTCACCCAGACCGCGCAGTTGCCCCTCACGTGGATGTCGGTGATGTTCTCGTCCTCCAGCAACGGCTCCAGCCGACCGAGACCAAGAACACCCGCAATCGCTTCCTCGATCAGAGTTCGCTCATCGGGGTCTGGGAGTGACGGCCGGCCCCACGGTGCAGGAGTGGACGAACCAGCGAGGTGCTCTCCTGCAACTCTGCGTGCAATCACCCTCTCCTCCTCCAGAGTGGCCAGAGGTTCGTCGGCATGATGCCGCCGGACCCTCTCGTCGGCAAGCGCACTGGCAATCTGGCGCGTGAGGGCACGCAGTTGCTCACGTCGTGATGACATCATGCTTCTGTCCCGACGATGATGATGCGGACCGTCTCCGCTGCGGCAACTTCCCTTGCGATGTCCTCTGCGGTTCGCAATGTGACAACCGCCGACGAACTCATGTCGCTGGCCTCATCAATCGTGCCCACCGTGGCCTCACCGGGAAGCATCCTCGGTGAATCCTCTCCCGATTGATACGCGGACACCACGACACGCACCTTCATCCCCGGCACCATTCCCGGCGGGAAATCACCTGGCTCGACAAGTGCCGCAACGAGAAACTCCCCTGCCGGCAATGACTTGTTCGGGATGACATCCGCCGCTGGTTCATTGGGTGCAGTGACGGTCGAATTCTCCCTGGAGAGAAACATCAACCCCGAAAGAGCCCCCACGAGCAGGAGGACCACGCCGAGCAGAACCTCCTTGGTGAGACCCCTCCTCGGACTCTTGTCGGTCGTGTCCGGGCCAGATGGCACTGGTGACCGCAACGACGCCAGACGGTCCGCGGCACTGCTGTCCCGTGATACCCATCGATCTTCCATGACCAGTTCCTCCCGTGCAGGTGCTGAATGTGGGGCGCGGGAAACTAAGGCAGGCATCCGCCGATTACCAGTCAGGCGGGGACCTGTCGTGCTCGCTGTGGGTTCCCCCTAGCCTTTGACCCGTGAACCAGCCGCCTGCAGTCCTCCCCATGGCCAATGAGCCGTGCTGGTGCGGGTCCGGCCGCAAGTACAAGCGCTGCCACAAGGGCACCGAGGGCCGCATCCAGCCGGGCGTCATCAGCCCCATGCGCACCGTGCCCGAACACATCGCCAAGCCCCCGTACGCCGACACCGGCGTGGTGCCCCGCTACCAGGAGGACCGTGTCAAGTCACCCGAGGTGATCGAGCGCATGCGCATCGCCGGCGAGAAGGCCGCGGAGATCCTGCGCCGCGCCGGCGAGATGGTGCGGCCCGGCATCGCGACCGACGAGATCGACGTCTTCGTGCACGACCTCACCGTGGAGATGGGCGGCTACCCCAGCCCGCTGAACTACCACGGCTACCCGAAGAGCGTCTGCACCAGCGTGAACGAGGTGATCTGCCACGGCATCCCAGACTCGCGCGTGCTGGAGGACGGCGACATCATCAATCTCGACGTCACCATCTACGTCAACGGCGTGCACGGCGACTCCAACGCGACATTCTGCGTGGGTGACGTGAGCACGGAGGACAGGAACCTCATCAAGGTCGCCGAGGAGTGCATGTGGCACGGCATCGAGGCCGTGAAACCAGGTGCACTCATCAACGAGGTCGGCCGTGCCATCGAGGTGCACGCCAAGCAGCACAAGATGGGCGTGGTGCGCGCGTTCATCGGCCACGGGATCGGCGAGAACTTCCACACCGACATCCAGGTGCTGCACTACTACGACCCGCGCAACACCATGGTCATCCGCGAGGGCATGACGTTCACTATCGAGCCCATGATCACCCTCGGCACGTGGCAGCACAGGATGTGGGACGACGACTGGACCGCCGTGACCACCGACGGCAGCCGCACCGCACAGTTCGAGCACACCATCCTCGTCACGGCCGGCGGGGTCGACATCCTCACCGGCGGGCCGGGAGCCGTGTCACCCTCTGCGCCTTGGCGGCGCTGAGACCGAACCCCTAGCGTTCCTGACGTGATCGACCCCACCGACTCTGACCGCTACCTGTCCTTCGACAGGACCGAGTGGTCGGACCTGCGCGCGGCCACGCCGCTCACCATCCGCGAGAAGGACCTGGAGGCCCTGCGCGGCATCAACGACAAGATCGACCTGGACGAGGTGAGCGCGGTCATCCTGCCGCTCACCCGCCTGCTGAACCTGTACGTCAGCGCCACGCAGAACCTGCACAAGGTCTCGGCCACCTTCCTCGGCGCGATGGCACCGAAGGTCCCGTACGTCATCGGCATCGCGGGCTCCGTGGCGGTCGGCAAGAGCACGTTCGCCCGAATCCTGCAGGCCCTGCTGGCCCGCTGGCCGGAGCACCCGAAGGTGGACCTCATCACCACCGATGGATTCCTCCTCCCCAACAGGGTGCTGGAGGACCGCGGCATCATGAACCGCAAGGGATTCCCTGAGTCCTACGACACGAAGACCCTGCTGCAGTTCATGCGCGAGCTGAAGGGCGGCTCGCCGGAGGTCAAGGCGCCGGTGTACAGCCACGTGGTCTACGACATCATGGATGGCGAGAACGTGACCGTCCGCCAGCCCGACATCCTGATTCTCGAGGGCCTGAACGTGCTGCAGGTGGGCAGCGAGACGAACGAGTTCGTCAGTGACTACTTCGACTTCTCCATCTACATCGACGCGGCGGAGCCCGACATCGAGCAGTGGTACATCGAACGCTTCCAGACGCTGCGCGAGACGGTGTTCCGCGACCCGGACAGCTTCTTCCAAATGTACGCGCATCTCTCCGACGAGGAGGCCGTGGCCATGGCTCGGATGATCTGGCGCGAGATCAACGGCAAGAACCTGGTGGAGAACATCGAGCCCACCAAGTCGCGCGCGTCACTGATCCTGGAGAAGGGTCACGACCACCGCGTGACCAACGTGCAGCTCCGCCGGCTGTGATGCGCCGGGCGGCCTGACCGGCCGCGCTGTGGGCATTGACCAGTACTGGGTGCTCTAAGCGCCGAGCTCCTTGGGCGGCTCATCGAGTTTCTGCGCCTCGGGCGACGTGAGCGGGCGCGGGGACTTGTCGACCGGGGAGATCTCCTTGATCGGGGTGTTCTCCTGCACCACGCCCAGTTCCTTGAAGCGACGAAGCGTGACCAGCAGCCTTCCCTCGAGGGAGGCAACCATGTCGTTGTAGGCGGTGTTGGTGGTGCCGATGGCGCGGCCCATCTTCAGCACCTCCTCAAGGACGTTGCCCACGCGCTCGTAGAGCTCACTTCCGAGCTTGGCGACCACCTCGGCCTGTTCATTCAACTTGTGCGACTGCCAGCCCTTCGCGATGGTGAGGAGCAGAGCGATGAGATTGACGGGAGATGCGATGAGGACGCGACCCTGCAGCGCATCGGCGAGGAGGGTGGTGTCGGCCTTCATGGCGTCGGCCACAAACCCCTCACCGGGCACGAACATGACCACAAAGTCAGGGGTGTTGTGACCGAACTGGTCCCAGTACTTCTTGTCTGCGAGAGCCTTCGCGTGGGCGCGCATGACTCGCGCATGTTCTTTCAGTTCTGACTCCTGGGTGGGCACATCCGTGGCCTCTTGCATGCGCAGGTACGCGTTGAGTGGGGCCTTTGAGTCAACCGCAATACGACCACCGGACGGCAGGTTGATGACCGCGTCGGGCCGCTGGTTGCGCTCGTTCTCGTTGCCGGTGAACTGCTCCGTGAAGTCGCAGTAGTTCTCCATGCCGGCAATGCGGATGACGTTGCGGAGTTGGTTCTCACCCCACGAGCCGCGTGCAGTGGGGGACTTCAACGCATTGCGGAGTGACGTTGTCGTCTCCTGCAGGCCGCCGAGCTGGTTCGCAAGAGTCTCGATGGTGCCCTTCTCGTTGGCGTACGTCTCCTGAAGTGCGGAGACTTGCTTGGTGAGGGCCTCCACTTGGGCCGCGAAAGGCTGGAGCAGCAACTTCGTCTGGTCCTCAATCTTGGAACCTTGATTCTCAAGCCGCTCATTGGCTTGCTTAGCTGCCTGCTCATTGTTATTGGCGAGCGCTTCTGAGGCCGTCTTGAGCATCTGCGATTCCACAGCACCCTGGACTCCGGCACTGATGGCACCCACGTCAATAGCGGCCTTGACTGCCTCGACAATTGAAGCAGTGTCGACAGAGGGCGCCAGTCCAGTGGGAGCCTGCTCGAGAGGCGCCTGCTTGGCCTTTCCGGCCTGCACAGCGGAGTAGATGACGGCCACAGTCAGAGCGGCGAGAGCGACAACAATGAAAATTTCCACGGGACAAGTCTGACAGAGGGGTGTGACGCCCTCGGGCGGCCTAGCGGTGCAGGGCGTTCAGGTAGTTGTAGACGGTGATCCGCGAGACACCCATGGCGTCGGCCACGTCCTCCACGGCGCGGCGCAGGATGAACGCCCCGTTCTGGTCCAGCAGGCGGATGGCCCGCTGCTTGTCCTCCCGGGAGAGCGTGTCCAGCGGGCCGCCCAGCTCCAGCTCGGCGCTGCGGATCAGGCGGTCCAGCGCCCCCTGCAGGCGCGGCAGGCGCACGGCGGCGATGATCTCCCCCTCCCACTCCAGGGCGCGGTCGCTGATGAGCGCGTCCTCCACGGGGATGATCTGGGCGCCCAGCATGTCGAGCACGGGCTTCACCGCATCGATCAGCGGGTGCTGTGGCAGTTCGCTCATCAGATGTGTCCCGAGTCGATGCTCACGTGGGTGGCGCCGCTCCCGTACGCAGCGGACAGCACGGCGGACACGGCAGGGCCCACCTGGGCCGGGGCGGCGGTGAACGCAGTGCCGAACGGGCCGACCACGGCGGTGATCCCCATCGCCTCGAGCGCCTCCACGGCGGCAGTCACGTGGGCGGGCAGGGCACCGTCAACGACCGGCTCGATGGTGAACTCGACGGTGATGTTGTCGGCCATGGCGGCGTCCTCCGGTGCTGTGCGTGCGGGAAAGGCTAAGGCGCGAGGTGGCGGAACCCTCGGAGAAGGGGCAGCACCAG
>SXYT01000194.1 GCA_005788205.1 Actinomycetota bacterium
GCACCTGCCTCTTCCAGTGCACGTCGCATGCCGTCCTGGACGGCACGGCCGAGGTATTGCCACACGATGGAGTGGAACACGACAGTCGTACGCTCCCTTCCGCGCGCGAGACCGGAGGCGAGCCAGGTGTCAGCAGAGCCCGTGTCCACGACCGGCGGGTGCGACCCCGCAACCTCGAGCGCCGCCCGCAGGCGTTCGATTCTTTCCTTCTGGTCCGGCCACACGAACGAGGCGAGTCGAATGCGCTGCGCGTCGTCCGCCACGTCAATGGGGAAGGGGTCCACGCCGCGTCGTTCCGCCACGCGTGCCGCCCGGGCCGGCACGGCCGGCACACTTGCGAACCAGTCCCCGCCGAAACGCAACGGTGACGCGGCGTCACCCATGCGCAGGGTGCGCACCGCGGCGTAGTAGCGGTCGAAATTGAGGTTCAGGCCGGCACTTGCGCCGATCTCGAGGTGCTCGAACTCGTGAATCCCGAGAGATGTCAGCCAATGGGACACGACGAGGGGCACCACGCTGCGGCCCACTTCGTTTGTCTGCACCTGGCTCGAGAGCCCTGCCTCGACTTCGTCCGCGTGCTCGCGCATGCACGCGATGAAGTCAGCAGAGAAATCACCGCCAGGTCGACCTCCGGTGCTCGGGTAGTGAACGGCCAGGCGGGGTTCTGACCCGCCCAACACGACCCTGTGGAGGGCACCAGCGAGCCGCAATGGCACTGCATCGTGGATCGGCCGCTCGCTGCGCCCGGCGAGCAGGGCGTAGGTGGGTCCGCCCCGGGCGTAGTCATCGGCCAGGTCCTCGAAGAGGCGCCGGTACATCGGCGACCCGAGGTCTCCGCAGGCGACAGCCTGTGTGCGGAGGGCGCGGAGCATCTCGTCACCATCGGAGAGGATGCGGGGGCCGGGGAGGTTGCTGATGTTCCAAGATTAGGTCAGCGCCCGGAGCCACCCGGGGTGGCAACATTGGGGGATGCCGGTCAAGGGACTTCTCGCGGAACTGGGTGCGCGCGGGCTCGTTCACGATTCCACCGATGGCGGGGCACTCGCTGCGCTGCTCGACGCAAAGTCGACAGGTGTGTACGTCGGCTTTGATCCCACGGCCGACTCGCTGCACGTCGGACATTTGATGGGACAGATCTCCCTGCGGCGGTTCCAGCTCGCGGGGCACAGGCCGTTCCCGCTCGCGGGTGGCGCCACGGGAATGGTCGGTGATCCTTCCGGACGCAGCGACGAACGCAACCTTCTCGACCGCGAGACGCTGCAGCACAACGTCGACCGCATCAAGCACCAGCTCGAGAATCTGCTCGACTTCGGGGCCGGCGCGAATGCCGCCACGCTCGTGAACAACGCTGACTGGACAGTGGGCGTCACTGCGCTTGATTTCCTCCGCGACGTCGGCAAGCACGTCACCATCAACCAGATGACAGCGAAGGAGTCGGTGAGGAACCGTCTCAACTCCGAGAACGGCCTGTCCTACACCGAGTTCTCGTACATGCTGCTCCAAGCGAACGACTTCCGGCACCTGTGCGCGTCGAATGATGTCGAACTTCAGATGGGCGGCAGCGACCAGTGGGGCAACATCACCGTGGGTATCGATCTCATCCGCAGGACCCTGCAGCGCACGGCGCACGGCATCACGTGGCCGCTCGTGACGAAAAGTGACGGGACGAAATTCGGAAAGACTGCAGACGGTGCCGTGTGGCTCGATCCTGCGCGCACTTCGCCGTACCAGTTCCGGCAGTTCTGGGTGCAGATGGCAGACGACGACATCGCGAAGTATCTGCCCCGTTTTTCGCTCGCATCGATGGATGAGTGCGCGTCCGTGATCGATGCGCACGCAGCGGATCCCGGGCGGAGGAATGCGCAGCGGTTCCTTGCGGACGAGATGACGACACTCGTGCACGGAGCACCCGCCGCGCGCGATGCAGAGGCTGCGGCCGGGGTGCTCTTCGGTGGCGACCCGACGACGGCGTCCCGGGAGGCCCTCGCCGTCGTCGCATCGGAGGTCCCGTGCACGAAGGTGAGCCGCGCTGATCTCGACGACACCTTCGGCCTGCTTGCCCGTGCACAGGTCGTGGCGTCGACCTCGGAGGCCCGCCGGACGGTGTCCCAGGGGGGCATGAAGGTCAATGGTGCGACCCTTGCCGAGGGGGAAACCCTTGCCAGCAAAGGGTTTCTGCACGATCGGTGGGTGCTCGTGCGCAAGGGCAAGACCGCCTACCACCTCTTTGACCTATCCTGACCCGTGCGCTTTCCGCGCAGTTATCCACAGCGAGACCGGGGCATCGTCCGGCGGGATATTCCCTGAAACCCATGTTGGAAGCGGGTTTCAGGCTCGTTAGTATTGTCCCTCGCCCCCTGAAGCGGTCACACGCATTCAGAGGGTGGCATCACTGCCGCAAGGCACATGCCAGAGCAGAAGCTCCTTGAAAACAGAAGAGAAGACTGAACGCCAGTGCGGGCGATGAGGCAGTTCGCTGTCGACATCGCTTGTCAATTCGGGTCGGATTCCCATCCGACCCACACAAAAACAATTAAGTCAGAAACGGATGGCTCGGGGTTATTCCCCCCGGCCATCCCGGACTTTCCAGAACGACGGCCGGGTAACCGGCCAAGTTCTTGATGGAGAGTTTGATCCTGGCTCAGGAC
>SXYT01000050.1 GCA_005788205.1 Actinomycetota bacterium
GCGCACATGGCGATGAACGCGTGCGCCGCCGTGGCCGCCGGCATCGTCCTCGGGGTCCCGCTCGTGACTGCGGTCGCGGCCGTCGGGGACGTGCTGCTCGCGGGCCGGCGCATGCAGTGGCGCACGGCACCGACGGGCGCCCGCATTCTCGACGACACGTACAACGCCAACTCCGCCTCGATGGAGGCGGCCCTGCGCACGCTCGCCGGTGTCGCTGCGGACGAGAAGTTCGCGGTGCTCGGCGCGATGGCCGAGGTGGAGGACCCCGCGTCGGCGCACCGCGGCGTCGCAGCGGTTGCTGACGCCCTCGGGATGACGCTCCTGCCCCTCGAGACCGACCTGTACGGCCCCCCCGCGATGTCCTTGGATGAGGTCGTCTCGCGCCTCGCCGGCGCCGGCCCGATGACGGTGGTGCTCGTGAAGGGCTCGCGCAGCTCGCGGACCGAGAGGGTCGCGGACTTTCTCACCGGCGGTCAATAGGGCGGCCCGTCCCGTCGGCACGGGCACGGCAGTTGCCGGGGCGTCAGGTGCGGGTGTCCGGGTCGATGCCGGCGGCAAGCAATGACGCATCCTCTGCCGCACGCGCGTCGATCCGGTGGATGTTGCACCACCACGAGAGAAAGAGCGCCCACACCGCACCGAGGTAAAGCACGGGCCTGGCCCCGATCGAGTCCATCATGGGGCCGAAGATGATGTTGCCGATGGGGATCGTCCCGCCGAAGGCCATGAACCAGAGCGAGAGGACGCGGGCCCGGACCTGCAGCTCCAGCCTGCTCTGCAGCACGGTCATGAGCGCCGTGGTCGTGGAGAAGTAGGTGGTGCCGAGGAGGAAACCGGTCATGAACGCGAGCGGCACGTTCGGTGCCGACGCGAAGAGCGTGAGGGCCACGGCGAAGAGCAGGAAGCCGCGCCGTGCAGTGGTGCGCTTGTCCTCGGTCGCGAGCACCGTCCCGACGGCGAGAGCCCCGAACATCGCCCCCAGGCCCCACGTGGCGTAGAGCCACTTGTAGAGGGGGGTGCGGGGTTCGATCCCGAACGCGAGGTCCGCGACAGCGGGGAAGAGGCCGACGAACGGGAGGCTCAGCAGCGAGAACGAGAACATCGTGAGGAGAACCCGGCCGATGACGGGCCGGTCCCGCGCCACGCGCAGACCGAGGGTCAGGGACTTGAGGCCCTTCTCGGATGTCTTCGGGGCGACGGGAAGGTTGAGGCGCAACACCGCCGACATGACGATGAGGTACGTGCAGCTGTTGATGAAGAAGATCTGGGCGGTCGTGACCCCCGAGTTCATGAGCAGTGCCGCGATGATCGGGCCCATCACGCGCGACCCGTTCACGGACACCGAGGAGAGGCTGATGGATCCGCCGAGGTCCTCGGGGGGCACGAGACTCGGGAGCACCGCCGAGAAAGCCGGGGCGTTCAGGGAGTTGCCGATGCCGACGACCAGCTGGGCCGCGAAGAGCACTGGGATGGCGGCGTCGACGGAGGCGAAGATGCCGAGACAGACCGAGCCCGTCATCTGGATGAGCTGGGCGAAGACGAGCCACCTGCGCCGGTCGAACTTGTCGGCCATCACGCCCGCGGGGATGGACAGCAGCAGCAGGGGCCCGAGCTGGGCGAACGTGAAGATGGCGACCGTGGAGGCGCTTCGGGTGCGGGAGTAGATGTAGGCGGGCAGGACGACCTGTTGCATCCACACCCCGATGCTCGATGTGAGGCTCGACGCCCACATCACCCTGAAGTCACGGTTGCTGAGCGCCGAACGGGCGGAGCCCGGCACAAGGGGCTTCTTCTCGCGTGTCGTTCTCGGCATAGGGGCATGGCAAACCTAGTGCCGCCACCCCGGCGGGAGCGGGTTGTGGTCAGTGACCCGGGTCGAACGAGAGCGCCATGGCGGCCGGACCGAAGATCGCGGTCGTGGCGGGCTTCATCACGGTCGCACCCGCGCGCGCGATCCCCGGCATGCGCCGGGGAAGGATCGTGAGGGCCTCCTGGAGCTCGGCCCGCGCGAGAGACGCACCGAGGCAGTAGTGAATGCCGCTGCCGAACGACATGTGCGGGGAGCCGACCGGTTCGCGCGTGATGTCGAACGTGCCGGCCCCGGGGAACACGGAGTCGTCGAAATTCGCGGTGCCGAGACTGGTGCTCATGAAGGTGCCCTTCGGGTACAGCACGCCGTCCATCTCGATGTCCTCGCTCGCGTACCGGATCGTGCCGTTGACCGCGCCGAAATACCGCATCGTCTCCTCCACGGCCCGCGGCGCGAGGCCCGGGTCGTCGGCGAGCATCGCCCACTGGTCGGGATGATCGAGGAACACGGCAAGGCACAGGCCGAGCTGGTTGCGGGTGGTGTCCGTGCCGCCCACGATGACGGCCTCGACCATCATCACGAGCTCGTCCGTGGTGAGCCTGTCGCCGGACTCCTCGGCCACGATCAGGTCCGTCAGAAGGTCGTCTGCCGGCTTGTCGCGCCTCTCGGCAATGAGACCACGAACGTACTCGCCGAGCTCGTCCTGTGCCTTCATGATGACGGGAAGGTCCTCCACGAGCGTGCCGTTGAAGACGCGCAGCACGTCGGTGGCCCAGCCGCTGAACATCTGCCAGTCGGATTTCGGTGCGCCGAGGAGTTCGCAGATGATGGGGATCGGGTAGGGCTCGCACACCGCGGAGACGAACTCGACGGTGCCCGAGGCGGTGTGGGGCTCGAGGAGACCGTTCACGACCTCGCGCATGAACGGACGCAGCCTGTCCGCACTGCGCGGGGAGAACGCGGGTGCGACGAGGCGCCGCAGGCGCACGTGCGTGTCGCCCTCTGCGCTCAGGATGCTGATCCGCCGGCGGGAGAGGAACTCCTCGTCGGTGACGCCCGCGAACTGCGCCGCGAAGCCCACGGCACTGTGCCAGCGCTTGTCGCGCAGCACCTTGACGACCGATTCGTACTGCACCGCGGCGAACCCGATGTCCGTCCGGGCGACCGGGCCGAGGGCGGCAATCTCGCGCATCACGGCACGACGGACCTGCCGGTCGCCGTTCTCGAAGAGGGGGACGACGGGGGCGTCGAGTTCGCTCGCGTGGATGACCATGGCCGAAGGCTAGGGGAACCGCGTCTCAGCGGGCGAGGGCGGCGGCAGGTGCCGCGTGCGGGAGCGAGAGCGCCTCCGCGACTGCCGCGTACGTGACACGGCCCCCGTGGGTGTTCAGCCCGTGCAGGAGGGCCGGGTTCTTCTCCACGGCAACGCGGGCCCCGTGGACCGCGACATCCAGCAGGTACGGGAGGGTGGCGTTCGTGAGTGCGTACGTGCTGGTGTTCGGCACCGCGCCGGGCATGTTCCCGACCGCGTAATGGACGACGCCGTGGGCCACGTACGTCGGCTCGGTGTGGGTCGTCTCGCGGGTGGTCTCGATGCAGCCACCCTGGTCGACGGCGACGTCGACGATGACCGCACCGGGCTTCATGGACCGCACCATGTCCTCGCTCACGATGACGGGAGCCCGGCCGCCGGCCACGAGCACCGCACCGATCACCAGGTCGGCCTCGGCGATGCTGCGCTCTATCGCGCCGCGGTTCGACGCGAGCGTCACGATGCGCCCGCGGTGGATCTGGTCCACGAACCGCAGACGGTCGAGGTTCTTGTCGATGAGCACGACCTCGGCCTCCATCCCGGCCGCGATCCATGCCGAGTTCCAGCCCACGTTGCCCGCACCGAGGACGACCACGCGTGCAGGCCGGACACCGGGGGCCCCGCCCATGAGAACCCCGCGCCCGCCGTGGGTCCGTTCCATGAAATGGGCACCCATCTGCGGGGCGAGCCGCCCGGCCACCTCGCTCATCGGTGCGAGCAGGGGCAACGCGCCGTTGTCGAGCTGCACAGTCTCGTAGGCGAAGGCGGTGGTCCCTGCCCCGACCAGTGCGCGCGCCACCTCCGGGTACGCCGCGAGGTGCAGGTACGTGAAGAGGGTCAAGTCGGGGCGAAGGAACCCAAACTCGTCGGGTCTGGGCTCCTTCACCTTCACGACCATCTGCTGGGCCCACGCATCCGCCGCCGCCGGCACGATGTCGGCCCCCGCCGCCACATAGTCGGCGTCGGCGATGGACGCACCCTCGCCCGCTCCTGTCTCCACATAGACATTGATCCCGAGGCGCTCGAACTCGCGCACACCGTCGGGCGTCATCGCGACCCTCCCCTCGGCCGTCTTGGTCTCGCGTGGGACTCCGATGGTGGTGATTGCCGTCATGGGCCATTTCTACCGCATCGTCACGGGAGCCCGGTTTCGCCCGGCACCGAATTGTGCGACGATGAAGACATGCGCCATATCAGGAATTTCGTGAACGGACAGCCGGTCGAGGCGAGGGACGGCCGGACCTCGGCCGTCATCAACCCGGCAACAGGGGAGCAGTACGCGACGGCACCGCTCTCGGGTGAGGCAGACATCGATGACGCGATGCGTGCGGCCGGTGCCGCGTTCGAGGAGTGGAGGAACTCCACGCCGTCGGAGCGCTCGCTCGCCCTCCTGCGCATCGCGGATGCCGTCGAGAGCCGCGCGGACGAGCTGATCGCGATCGAGGTGGAGAACACGGGCAAGCCCGTGGCGCTCACCGCGAGCGAGGAGATCCCGCCGATGGTCGACCAGATCAGGTTCTTCGCCGCGGCAGCCCGCATGCTCGAGGGCAAGGCGACCGCGGAGTACATGCGGAACATGACGTCGATGATCCGCCGCGAGCCCGTCGGGGTGTGCGCACAGGTCGCGCCGTGGAACTACCCGATGATGATGGCGATCTGGAAGTTCGCCCCGGCGATTGCCGCGGGCAACACGGTCGTGCTCAAGCCGTCGGACACCACGCCGGCGAGTGCCGCGTTCCTCGCCGAGATCGCCGCGGAGTTCCTCCCGCCCGGGGTGCTGAACGTCGTGTGCGGCGACCGCGACACCGGCCGGGCCATGGTGCTGCACGACACGCCGTCGATGGTCTCCGTCACCGGCTCCGTCCGCGCCGGCATGGAGGTCGCGGAGGCCGCGTCCCGCAGCCTGAAGCGGGTGCACCTGGAACTGGGCGGCAAGGCGCCGGTCATCGTGTTCGACGACGCTGACATCGACGCGGCGGCCGAGGGCATCGCGACAGCCGGGCTCTTCAACGCCGGCCAGGACTGCACGGCGGCCACCCGCGTGGTGTGCGGCCCGAAAATCTACGGCGAGTTCGTCGCCGCCCTCGCCGAGCACGCATCGGCGGCACGCACCGGCATGCCGACGGACGAGGACATCCTCTTCGGCCCGCTCAACAACGCGAACCAACTGGCCCGAGTGGCCGGGTTCGTGGACCGCACGCCCTCGCACGCGCGCATCGTCACCGGCGGCGAGAGGGTGGCGGGAAACGGCTACTTCTACACCCCGACGGTCGTGGCGGACCTCCGGCAGGAGGACGAGATGGTGCAGAGCGAGATCTTCGGCCCCGTCATCACGGTGCAGCGCTTCTCCGACGAGGACGAGGCGCTCCGCTGGGCGAACGGCGTGGAGTACGGGCTGGCCTCCTCCGTGTGGACGCGGGACTTCGGCAAGGCCATGCGGATGGCCAAGCACCTCGACTTCGGGTGCGTGTGGATCAACACCCACATTCCCGTGGTGGCCGAGATGCCCCACGGCGGGTACAAGAAGTCCGGCTACGGCAAGGACCTCTCGGCGTACGCGCTCGATGACTACACGCGCATCAAGCACGTGATGGCGAACATCGACAGCTGAGTGCCCACCCTCACCCCGCGATGACGGGGCCCCTCTTTGCGGGCCGGGGAGAGCGGGCTGAAGTGCCCCCACAGGTGCCGACGCCCGAGACCACCGGGGGAGGGAGGCTCCCTCGTAAGTCCTGTGCGCCCCAGGGTTGCTTCGTGGCCCGCACGGTTTGCCTATGCTGGCGGCAGATTCTCTGACTGGAGGTGGGAGTGGCAGGGGAGCGCGGGTCAGTCCAGCTCGTCAGTGTGACGAAGTGCTACGGCGATGTCGTCGCTGTCGACAACCTCGACCTCGAGGTGAAACCCGGTGAGTTCCTCTCACTCCTCGGCCCGAGCGGCTGCGGCAAGACCA
>SXYT01000051.1 GCA_005788205.1 Actinomycetota bacterium
ATGATGCGCTGGCGCATGCCGCCGGAGAGCTGGTATGGGAACTTGCGCAACATTGCCTCAGGATCCGGGATGCGGACCCTCTTCAGCAGCTCGATCGCACGGGCACGGGCTGCCTTCTTGTCCATGCCGAGGCGCACGGTGAGGCTCTCGGTGACCTGTGACCCGATGCGGCGCACGGGGTTGAGGGCAGTCATGGGGTCCTGGAAGATCATCGCCATCCCGACGCCCCAGAGTTCACGCACCTCTTCCTTCGGGAGCTGCGAGATTTCCTTGTCTTGGTACCAGATTGTGCCGGTGCGGACTGCAGTGCTCGGGAGAAGGCCCATGGTGGCGCGGGAAAGGACGGTCTTGCCGGAACCAGATTCGCCCACGACACCGAGGCTCTCTCCGGCCAGGACCTCGATGGAGACGTCGCGGACTGCCTTCAGCAGGCCGCGGGGAGTCTTGAACGAAACGTTCAGGTTCTCCAGTTTGAGGAGCGTGCTCATATCTTGGCCTCCCGGAGGTCGAGCTTTCTGCGGACGTAGTCACCGAACCAGTTGCTGGAGATCACGGTGAAGGCGATGCACAGCGAAGGCATGTAGACCTCGTGCGGGCTGAACGCGATGTTGCCGCGGCCGTTCGCGAGCATGGAGCCCCACGAGGCGCCCCCGGGGACGCCGATGCCGAGGATCGAGAGCGAACCCTCGACGATGATGACCGAGCCGATTGCGAGGAACCCGATGGCGAGAATCGCGGGGGCAACGTTCGGCAGGATGTGTTTGCGGATGATCGTGAAGTCCTTCGTGCCCATGGACTTCGACGCGAGGACGAACTCGCGGCCGGCCCACTGGAGCGTGCTGGCCCTGGCGATGCGCCCGAGAATCGGGATGATGACCAGGGTGAGGGAGAGCATCAACACCATCACGCGACGTGTGGTCGTCGCCGGGTTGTCGGCGTCCGAGTATGCAAGCACCGAGAGGAGTGCGAGCGAGAGCACCAGGTTGGGGATCGAGAGCATCACGTTGAAGATGCTGGTCACGATCACGTCGAACTTGCCGCGGAAGTATGCGGACGTGACGCCGATGAAGGACCCGATGCCACCCCCGAGGAGGACCGCCACGAATGACACGGATGCGGAGATCTTCGCGCCGTTCACCAAGCCAGCCAGCATGTCGTAGCCGTCTTGGGTCGTGCCCAGGAAGTGACCCGAGGTCCCGGGCCTTGCCCCGAGGAAGTCGTAGAACGACTCGTCCCAAGCAGGGAGCGGGAGCAGCGGACCGAAGATGGCCGCGATCACAACGATGCTGAGCCACGACCCGGCAACGTAAAAGCCGACCGGGCGCTTGCGCTCTTTTTTCTGCTTTGCCGGTGATGCGACCGAATCGGCTGCTGTCTCGGCGTGAATGGTGGACTGCTCAGACACGGCGTTCCCTCGTTCTCGGGTCGATGATGTTGGTGAGAATGTCGATCAGGCTGTTGAAGAACACGTAACCGAATGAGATCAACGCAATGAGGGTCTGCATGGCAATCACCTGTCGTGCGCCGATTGAGTAGAAGACCTCGTAGCCCATTCCGGGAATCACGAAGATGGTCTCGATAACGATGGTGCCGCCGATGAGACCGCCCATGTTCAGGGCTGCAGAGGTGAGAAGGGTGGTGCTAGAGGGCCGGAAAACGTGGCGCCACAGGATGCGGCGGTCCGAGATTCCCTTCGACGCCGCCATGGTGACGTAGTCATCCTTCAGTGTGGCGATCACGTCGGTGCGGAGGAGTCTGGTGTACGACGACGTCAGACCGACAGCAATGCTGAGGACTGGGAGAATCATGAGTCTCAGGTGCTCACCCAGGTTCTCGCTGGGGGGGGTGTAGCCGATGGGATCGACCCAACCCAGTTGAACCGCGAAGACGAGGGACATGATCAGGGCGAGTGCGAATCCGGGGAAGGACACCAGGGTGAAGAGGGTGCTCGACACGATGCGGTCAAAGCGCCCGTTCTCCTTGTAAGCCGAGATGAGGCCGAGCGGTACGGCCGCGCTCAGCGCGACAATCTGGGCGTACATGATCAACTGGAGAGTGACCGGCAGGGTTGCACTGATCACTTCCGACAGTGGACGTCTCCCCCCGTTCAGGAAGTAGTACCCGAAGTCGCCTGTGAGCAGGTTGCTGTACCAGTTCCACCAGTACCCGAGGATCCCGCGGTCGAGATGGAGCTCCCGTTCGAGCTCGGCGATGATCTCGGGAGTGCCTGATCCTGCGACGAGGAGCGCTGCGGGATTACCTGGCAACAACCAGACCAGGCAAGCGAGCAGGAAAGTTGCGGTCGTGACGATCACTGCCATCCCGACGATTCGCTTTGCCAACAGGCGCAAGATGTCCATGTCCCCCCTTAGTTCCTTGAGACGTTACATGAGAAAGGGGGTGGCGCCCAAGTTGGGCACCACCCCCTTTCGAGGTTTGCTCAGCGAGCGATCAGCCCTTGCCGGCGATCTTCTGGACTCCGGACCAGTCGATGCCCCAGTTGGTCATGACGCGCTGCGTCTTGCCCTCTGGCAACTTCGTCTTTCCGATGTTGGTCAGACCGTTCTTCTTGTTCACGAAGATCGTGAAGTAGAAGTGCTCGACCGAGCCCATGTACGCCTCGCCCTGCAGGAGTGCTGCGGCCTCCGCGAACTTGGTCTTGGCCCCGAGCTTGGTGGCGGATGCCTGCGCGTCGTAGATCGCCTTGTCGACGTTGGTGTTCGAGTGCTTGTTCAGCTGCAGCAGCGAACCGAGAGCGGTGCGCAGCAGGGCAGCGGTCTGGCCGCCGGCGGCCGCACCCAGGGAGGGCAGCCACGAGTCGGTCAGGATGAACGGAGCGTTGAACGTCATGTCAGTGCCCTCGAAGAGGGTGGCGAAGAAGCCGTCGTAGGCGTTCTGGTTCTTGATGCTCGTTGCCGAGGAGTTCCAGGCCTTCGCGATGATCACTGCCGATTCCTCGACGACGATGTTCGCGGTGATGCCGCACTTGGCCCACTGGCTCTGGAAGAACTTCGCGTTGGCCTGTGCCGACGTGGACACGTCGGACGGGAACGAGAAGGACAGATCCTTGCCGGTCTCGGCCTTGTAGGCCGCTACGTAGGTCTTCGCCCCTGCGACGTCGAACTTCTGGAAGCCGCGGGTCGTGTACATCGGGCTCGCGGGCTGCACCAGCGCGTTGGCGATGGTGGTCTCACCCTTGGTGCGGACCTTCACGTAGTTGACACGGTCCAAGCAGTGGAGAACTGCGAGACGCGCGTTCTTGCTCGCGAACGGCGAGCCGTCCCTGGCCTGGTTCAGCCACAAGGACGGGTAGAACTCGATCTTCGACTTGTACTCGGTGACCACGGACTTGCGCTGGCGCAGGTCGCGGATGAACGTTGCCTCAGTCGCGGAACCGAACTGGCCTGCGTCGTAGGTGCCCTTACGGACGGCGGCCGCACGCTGTGACGCTTCCTTCACGTTCGTGAACGTGATGGAATCGAGGTACGGGAGCTTGTCGCCGTTAGCGGCGGAGCGCCAGTAGTCAGCGTTGCGGACGACCTTGAGCTCGTCCTGATTGATGAGGGTGTATCCCGCCTCAACCTTGAACGGCCCGGTGCCCACTGGCTTCTTGAGGCAGGTGTCCCTGTCGGCTGCCTGGCTGGGAGCGCGCATCACGAAGCGACCCGACGCGTAGAGCGTGCCGGGGAAGTCGTTCTGGGCGCGGTCGAGGTCAAACTTCACCACGTAGTCGCTGACCTTGGTCATCTTGGCGATGTTCGCCGAGAAGGTCGATCCGGTGCCCACGGTGTAGCCCTTGGCTGCGTATCCGGCGAGACCACCCGCCACGAACGCGGCGAGTGCCACGCGTCCGGTGATGTTGTTGAAGTTGGTGATCACTGCATCAGCGTTGAATGGGGTGCCGTCGTGGAACTTCACGGTCTCGCGCAGGTTGAACGTCCAGGACTTGAAGTCCGAGGATGCCGACCAGCTCTTCGCGAGCAGCGGGATGTAGTCGCCACCGATTGACTTCTCGACGAGAGTCTCATAGATGGTGCGCACGGCCATGAGGGCCGAGTTGTTCGGGTTGTTGGAGAAACAGAAACCCGGGAAGGTGTCGCCAATGGCCACCTTCGCGTTTCCTCCATACGTCCCTGCCTGCGGCTTGGAAGCCGCGCCGGCGGTGGAGGCCACGGTGGAGACTGCAATCGCGGCCGCAAGGGCCACTCCCGCGCGTCGCAACACTCGTGACCGACTGGTCTGACGTTGAGTCATTGAGGTACCCCCAAAATTGACACACCACCGTGGTGTGACGAGGGACACGATAGCACCGGGCACGGACCCGCAAGCAAGGCACCTGGCAAAGATTGTCCATGCACCATTTGGCTCATACAAGGGTCGGTTCGTGCCCGAGCGCACAAGCGGGCGGGCGGGTCAGGGCCGGATGTGGACCTTGATCGCCCCGCTCGACCTGTCGGCGGCAACCCGGAAGGCCTCTGGCGCGTCCTCCAGGCCGAATTCGTGGGTCACCAAGACATCCGCGACGGCGTTGTCGGCTCCCAGAACGGCAGCAGCCTCCGTGAAGTCGTTGTGGTCATGGTCATGGCCATAGAACATGGCCGGAACGAACGTCACTTCCTTCAGGAGCATTGTGTTCGACATCCGAACGGGCGTCCAGAACAGTCCGAACTCGAGCAGGGTGCCCCCGGGCTCCGTGGCATCTATACAGAGGTCAACCGTCTCCTGGGTGCACACGGCATCGAACGTGTGCGTGTAGCCGGAGGTCATCGGACGCTCGAGGACCCTCGCCCCGAGGGCCTCGGCGGCCCCGGCCTGGTGGGGGTGGCGCGCCACGATGTCGCATTCCACGCCCCGCGCCCGGAGTGCGGCTGCAGTGAGAAGTCCGATGCTTCCGGCCCCGACGACCAGGGCGCGATCACCCCTGGTGACACCGGAGCGTCTCGCCCCGTGCATCGTCACTGCAAGAGGCTCGACCAGGGCGGCGTCTCTCGGGCGCGAACCGACCGGCATCACGGTGAGACGGGACTCCTCGACCCGTGCAGTGGTGGTCAGTCCACCGTTCATCGAGATCCCGTAGGAGCGTGCCATCGCATCGGCACACAGGTGGTGCTTGCCCCGGTTGCAGTGCCGGCAGGAGCCGCACTCCCCAGTGGGTCTCACGGCGACGAGCCGACCGTCGGGCAACCACCCGCCGAACTCGTGTCCCACCACGACACCGCGCATGCCGCTCTCGATCATGTGCAGGTCGCTCCCGCAGATGCCGCACATGGCGACCCGTAGGTCGACGCCGTCACCATCCGGAGGGTCGATGTCCCTCAGGACGACTGATTGTTGCTCGGCAAACACTGCGCGCATGACGGGAACGGTACAGCGAGTCAGACCGGGGTCATGGCACGGGGGCAGAAGTCGTTGATGATGTCGGCAGTGGGGCAGTCGTCGGCGCGGTGTCCGTCGTTGACGTCGGCACGATGGTGGTGGACGTTGTGGTGCTTGTCGTTGTGGTTGTTGTCGCATCGATGATCGCGCGGCCGAAGGAGGTCACCTGGCGGACTGTCCATGAGGCACGTGTCTTGTACCCGGTCACCGTGAGATGGACGCCGTCGGCGATGTAGCGGGACGCACCTCTCGGTGCGAATGCGCCCGACCAGTCGGCTATGTGAAGATTCGGCCATTCGGTCTGCGCGGCGCGCAGGGCCCGGTTGAAACGGAGGGCGCGTTGCCTCCAGTCCGGCCGGATCGCCGAGGAGAAGGTCGGCGTCACCCATAGGACCGGGACCCCCAGTGACTCGTTCATCACCTTCTCGATGACTGCCGGGGGATAGGACGCCGCACGCTGAGAGATCATGTCGTTCGTCCCGAGTGCCACGACCACTGCCGTGGGGTTGCGGGTCGTCTCCATCCTCGTCGCGAGTGTCGAGGCCCCTTGCCTTGCGGTTCGTCCCACACGCCCGTCCATCACCACGGCAGTCCAGATTCCCGCACGGCGGAGGTTGAGGGCGACGGCCCCGAAGGCGTCGGCCCCGACGGTGAGGCTGTCCCCGATGAACACGAGCGTTCCCTGGCCCTCACGCGTCAGGTCACCCGAGCGAGCCGACGCACTGCGGGTCGTTCCTGCCAGTGCCGACGCGATGAGCACGGCGACCGAGAGCAGGCACGCGGTCACGTGCCGGGGGTGGGGCAGGGGGTCGCGCACCCCTTCATTGTGGCAAGGTTGGGGACGTGGCACGGAAGCACTTCCTCACTTATCTGTCTCTTTCCACCGTTTCGATTGCCCAGCCGATCTTCGACCTGTACGGCAAGAACCTCACCGTCTTCAGCGCGGGAAAACTGTCCAGGTGGGAGGTTCTCTTGTTCCTCTTCTTCTTCCTGTTCGGGCCGGGCCTGGCCGCGGTCGCCGTCGACAGGTTCTCGGCGATGTTCGGCCCCAGGGTCAACGAGGCCACACGGCTGGTCCTGGTCGGCGGACTCTCGTTCCTCTCGGGGCTCGCGGTGGCGAGGTGGGTCGGGGTGGGGTCCGATGCCGGGTACGTGCTGCTCGCGCTGACCCTCGCGTTCCTCGTGCCGTGGGCCTTCGACAAGCGGAAGGGGGTTCGCGAGTGGTCCCGCTGGCTGGCGGTGCTGTCCCTCGGGCTCGGGGCGACGACTTTCGTGCAGCTCCGCCCGCTCATCTTCCCGCTGTCAGACACGGAGGCAAACGCGACCGTCTCGAACAATGACCTGTCGGTGTTCCTGCTCGTGATGGACGAGTTCCCGCTGTACGCCCTGCTCGGGCCTGACGGGAACATCAACGCGGAGAGGTGGCCGGGCTTTGCCGCACTCGCCGCTCAGTCCACGTGGTACCGGGATGCCCTCGCGGTCTCAAACTTCACCCACCAGGCCGTTCCTGCGGTGCTCGCGTCCTCCCGGCCGGTCAGGGACGGCGGGCCGTTCCTCTACTCGTACCCGCACAACATCTTCACGCTGTACGCCGGCGAAACGAGGGTCGCGGGCACGGAGCCGGTCACCACCCTCTGCCCGAAGAGGGTCTGTGGGGGCGAGTCGGAATTCGGAACGGGCATTTCGGCGACAAGATTGCGCCGTTTCCTGAAGGACGTGTCGATCGTCTACGGCCAGCGCGTCCTGCCGCCGTCGTTGCGCGACAGGTTGCCGCGGGTGGACCAGGGCTGGGGTGGGTTTGCCGCAGTGCGTGACAAGTTCAAGCAGCAACTGCACGACCAGGTGTTCAGCCAGCGCGACGCGATTCTTGACGGCGCACAGGCGCTCGCCTCATCGGCGGAGCCGATGGTGAATGTGGTCCATGCGCTCCTCCCGCATGCCCCCTGGCGCCTCACGCCTGACGCGAGGATTGCGCCCCTCAGCCCGGAGATCGGCACGCAGAATCCGGAGGACGAGGACGGGACGAGGGACACCTACCAGGCGTTCCTCCACCAGCTCGCCGCAACCGATGCCGCAGTCGCGAGGGCGATGGACATCATCAAGGCGGCCGGCAAGTGGGACAGCACGATGTTCGTGCTGACCGCCGACCACGGCATCTCGTTTCTTCCGACCTTGCCGCAGCGCAACACCGACTTCACCGACCTCGAGCAGTCGGAGGACATCTACAGGATCCCGATGTTCATGAAGTTCCCCGGCCAGACGGGAGGGAGGGTGAACGACTGCCCCGTGACGAATCTCGACATCCTCCCCACCGTGAACGCGGTCCTGGGCACGTCCTCAGACTGGAAGTTCGACGGGCTGTCAGTCCGGGACGCCTGCCCTTCCCGCGACGTGCGTGAGGTCGTGGCTGCCACGGGTGAGAGGCGCGCGGTCTCCACCGGGTTTGCTGCCGCGAGGCAACGTGCCGAGTACTACGCGATGCTGGTGCCGAACATCGGTCCGGTCAGCCGCATCGCTGCGGTCGGTCAGTCCGCCGGTCTGGTGGGCCTCCCCGTGCCCGCGGCGCCACAGTCGTCTCTCGTCGGGTCATGGACGCTGAAACAGCGCGATGCGTTCGGGGGCATTGACGGGCGCCCGGGGACCACGGTTCCCGCGACCATCACGGGCACGGTCACGCTGTCCCGCCCTGCGTTCGAGGGCACGGAGGGGATCATCGTCGTGGACGGCTTCGCAGCGGGCGTGCTCGGTGAGCTGTCCGGGCAGGAGGGTGAGGTCAGGTTCACCGCTGTGCTCGACATTTCCCGGCTGGGCGCCGGGGCGCACACCGTCGAGCTCTACGTGCGTGACGAGAACGGGGTCGTCACCCGCGTCGGCCCGCCGGCCTGACGCACAGGCGAACGACCTCTGCTCCGGACCTGGTCAGGTTGTTCTCAGCGCCGCCAGTGCGCTGAGTCCTCGAGAGCCGTGACCGTGGAGGCGACGGCACCGGATGCGACCGGGTGACTGATGAGATATCCCTGTGCCTTGTGGCACTGCAGGGACGACAGGATGTCCATCTGCTCCATCGTCTCCACCCCCTCGGCGACGACGTCTGCCCCGAGGGACTCGGCCATGGCGATGATGGTGCGCACGAGGGTGTGCGAACCGCCGTCGGCGCGGAGCTCGTTGACGAATGCCCTGTCGATCTTCACCCTCTGGATGGGGAACCGCTGGAGCAGCGACAGGGACGAGTAGCCGGTTCCGAAGTCATCGATGGCGATGCGCACCCCCAGCGAGTTGAGCTGGCGAAGCGATGCCAATGCCTGGGTGGGCTCGGCAATCATCACGCTCTCAGTGACCTCCAGCCACAGCCGGTCCGGCGGCACGCCGGAGCGGGAGAGGGAATCCGACACCACGGAGACGAACGTGGGGTCGTGGAGCTGGCGCGCCGAGACGTTCACGCTGATCGTGGTGTGGGGCCCGCACGTGCCGGTGTCCATCCACTGGCGCAGGTTCGTGAGTGCGTCGAGGAGTGCCCACGAGCCGAGCGGCACGATGGTGCCGGTTTCTTCCGCGATGGGGATGAACTCTGCCGGGGAGACGGTCCCGTTGTCGCCGCGGTCCCATCTCATGAGGGACTCAAAGCCGACCACGATGCCGAGACGGGTGTCGATGATGGGCTGGTGCACAAGGTGCACCTCTTCTCTCTCCAGTGCCCTGTACAGCGCCGTCTCGATGTCAAGGCGGTGCGTGACCCGCTCGACCATCGAGTCGTCGAAGAACGCGATGCAGTTGCGGCCGGCTGCCTTCGCGCGGTACATCGCCGTGTCAGCGTGGCGGAGAATCTCGTCCGCGGTGAGAGAGAGGCTGCGCACGGCCATCGCCACACCGATGCTGGCCGACACGAACATGTCACCCTGCCTGAGCGAGAGAGGTGCACGGAGCGAATCGAGGACGTGTTCCGCAAGCACGACGGCCTGGGTGGCGCTCTCCGTGGCCGGGTCGAGGACCACGAACTCGTCACCCGAGATGCGCCCCACGCGTGCGTGCGCGGGCACAGAGCCGACGAGGCGTCGCGACACCTCGAGGAGGACGTCGTCACCTGCCGAGTGGCCGAGACTGTCATTGATGTTCTTGAACCGGTCGACGTCGATGAACAGGACGGTCGGCTGGCGCGGGGTGCCCCAAGCCTCCGATGTGGAGTCCTCGATCAGTTCCAGCATCGCGTTCCGGTTGGGCAGCCCCGTGAGCGGGTCGGTCTGTGCGTTCCTCACCAGGTTGGCCTGCGTCCGCGCGTTGGCCCGCACGGCTTGGACGACCCTCGTCATGACCGCGGCTGCGAGGACGACAACCGAGACAGTGCGCACCGTACGGTCGTCGGCGGACACCGGGTCGGTGGCGGAGAGGAGGATGACCGGCACGACCATTGATGCGGTGACCGTCACGAGACGCGCCATCAGCGGCGGTGCCGACCTCCTGCGCGACGGGGACATGAGGATGCGGCTCGAGGGGTGGAGCATGGCCCCGCCTGCGAGGGCGCCGGCAGAGAGGAACGGCGCGAGGAGCACGGAAGTCCCGATGCTCGTGGTGTCGCGCGCATCCACGAGATAGAGAATCTGCCCGCAGAGGATGCCGATGACCGCGAGGGACGAGAGCGAGACCGTCGGTGTGGGCTGGGCGTCGGAGAAGACGACCGTGGCCAGCAGGAAGAGAGCGACGGCGAGAAGGGTGAGTGTCACCCCGCGAAGGGTGGTGACTGCGGGCAGGCCCTGCGACCCGGAGAGTGCCGGTTGGAGGAGGAGGACCCACAGGACCACCCAGGAGCCGAGTCCCACGACGGCTCCGTCGACGAGCACGGCGCGGCCGTCCGTGCGCAGGCGGCGCCGTGTGACGGCAAAGAGTGTGGCGCACAGGAGCACGTGCGCACCGAGGAGCAGGCAGTCGCGCAGGACGCGCGCCGTATCGGTGGTTGCGCCTGTCGCGACGAGGTAGGCCCCCCCGGCCGCTGATGCCCCCGTGGTGACGACCGCGAGGACGAGGAACCTCGGCACCGCGTGCATGAACGCCCCGACGATGCATCCGATGAGGAGGAGGGCGCACGATGCCCCGACAGCCACGGGGCGGGCCCCGCCTGCCGCCAACCCCGTCCATGGCGCCACGAGGCCGAGAACTGCTGCGGACCATGCGAACGATGCGAGAACCTTGCGCACTACCTGACCTTGCCTGCCGGACCCAGGGGGACGGTACTACGGCAGGCAAAAGTGGGTGCGGATTGGCTGGCTCGGTAGCCTGAGGGGACGATGAGTGACGCCACCCCCACCGTGACGGTCGTCGCCCCAGGTTCGCATTTGATGCCCGAACTGCTCGGTCAGCGGGACGAGCTGCTCCGCCGGGTGGAGGATGCCTTCGCTGATGTCGCTGTCGTGGTGAGGGGCAACGAGATCACCTGCTCCGGTCCGCGGGCACACCAGGTGGGGAGACTGTTCGAGGAAATGGTCCTGCTCCTGCAGCGCGGCGAGCGGCTCGACCAGGCGGTGATGGACCGCAGCATCGTGATGGTCCGGGCCGAGCAGCGCCCGAGCACGATCCTCACTGACGACATCCTCAAGGGCGCGCGTGGCCGGATGGTCCGGCCGAAGACGGCGGGGCAGAAGCGCTACGTGGACGCGATCCGCTCCAACACCGTGACGTTCGGTGTCGGCCCGGCTGGTACCGGCAAGAGCTGGCTCGCCGTCGCGATGGCGGTGCAGGCCCTCCACTCACGCCAGGTGCAGCGCATCATCCTCACCCGACCCGCAGTGGAGGCGGGGGAGCGACTCGGATTCCTGCCGGGCGACCTGATGGCCAAGATCGACCCGTACCTGCGTCCTCTCTACGACGCTCTCTACGACATGGTCGACCAGGAGGCCGTGCAGAAACTGATCGAGCGCCAGACCGTGGAGGTCGCTCCGCTCGCCTTCATGCGCGGGCGCACACTCAACAACTCGTTCATCATCCTCGACGAAGCCC
>SXYT01000052.1 GCA_005788205.1 Actinomycetota bacterium
CGGCACGCCGGCGTCCATCAGCGACAGGCTGCTGGAGCAGACCGACGCCATGGAGGTGGAACCGTTCGAGGACATGACCTCGCTGACCAGACGGATCGCGTACGCGAACTCCTCCTGGCTGGGCACCACCGGCAGCAGGGCGCGCTCGGCGAGTGCACCGTGGCCGATCTCGCGGCGCTTCGGGGAACCGACGCGGCCGGTCTCGCCGTTCGCCCAGGGGGCCATGTTGTAGTGGTGGATGTAGCGCTTCTCGTTGTCCGGGCCGAGCGTGTCGAGCATCTGGTTCATGCGCGGCATCGCGAGGGTGCACACGTTCATGACCTGGGTCTCGCCGCGCTGGAAGAGACCGGTGCCGTGGGCGGTCGGCAGGACGCCGACCTCCGAGGACACGGGACGCAGGTCCTTCGGGCCGCGGCCGTCGATGCGGACGCCCTCTTCCACGACGCGCTTGCGAACGAGCTTCTTGGTCAGGCTGCGGACGGCCTCCTTGACGGCCTTCTCCTGGCCGGCGAACTGGCCGCCCTCTCCGCACAGTTCCTTCACGGTCTCGTCACCGGCGGCATCGGTGGCCGCGTTGCGGTCGGCCTTCAGCGCGATGGTGATGGCAGTCGCCAGTTTCGGCGCAGCGACGCGCTCCACTGCCGCGAACACCTCGTCGGTGTAGTCGAGGACCGGGGTGTACGACAGCGGCGTGATCGGGCCCTTGGTGGCGATCACCGAGGCGACGAGGCGGCGCTGCAGGGCGATCGACTCCTTGATCCACGTCTTGGAGGCATCGAGACCGTCGGCGATGACGCCTTCGTTCACCTTCGGGGCGCCGGACCCGTAGAACTCGAACGACTTCTCGGAGCCGCCGGCCTCCACCATCATGATGGCGACATCGCCGTTGTCGAGCTCGCGGCCCGCGACGACGATCTCGAACGTGCCTTCCTCACCCTCCTGGTAGGTGGGGTGCGGGATCCACTTGCCGTCCTGCGAGTACGCGAGGCGCACGGCGCCGATCGGGCCCTCGAAGGGGATGCCCGACACCATGAACGCAGCCGAGGCGGCATTGATGGAGATGACGTCGTGGGGGTTCTGCATGTCGACGCCGAGGATCGTGAGCACGACCTGGGTCTCGTTGCGGAACCCGTCCGGGAAGGCCGGGCGCAGCGGGCGGTCCGTGAGGCGGCAGGTCAGGATGGCCTGCTCGCTCGGGCGGCCCTCGCGGCGGAAGAACGCACCGGGGATCTTGCCTGCTGCGTAGGCGCGCTCCTCGACGTCGACCGTGAGCGGGACGAAGTCGATGCCGTCGCGCACGCCGCGTGCGGCGTTGGCGGTGGCGAGCACGGTCGTGCCGCCGATGGTGGCAACCACGGCACCCATGGACTGGGTGGCGAGCTTGCCGGTCTCGAATGTGAGGGTCTTGTCGGTGCCCGAAACGGGGCCCGACACTGTGATGGCGTCAGCCATGGGGGATACTTCCTTTTTTCTTGCATGTGACTCGGCACATGCGGGGTTGTATCCGCCGGCGCGGCGCCGGTTCCCAGTCAAGGAGTCCGCCCCGCAAAACAGGTGGCGCGGATCCCTCCACTGACAACCGACAACTTCTGTTGGCCGACGGAGTTCTTTTTATTCTTCCCGACACGGGGCCGGGAAATGCGTCTTATCGACGCAGGCCGAGCTTTGCGACCAGTTCGCGGTACCGGGCGATATCCCGGTCACGGACGTAGTCGAGCATGCGGCGGCGGCGACCCACCAGCATCAACAGGCCGCGACGGCTGTGGTGATCCTTGGGGTGGGTCTTCAGGTGCTCTGTGAGGTGGTTGATGCGCTCGGTGACAAGTGCGATCTGGACGTCGGAAGAACCGGTGTCGGTCGCGTGCTTGCCGAATGAGGCAACAGTGTCCTTGGTGGACATGGATCCTTCTTTCGTGAGGGTCACGCCCCCGCGGCCTGCCGCAGGTGGCATCTCGCGTGCGCCGGGGCCCACGCGGACACCCCAAGGCTATGAGAACCGCCGATGGGTTCCAACCCTGCCCGGGATTAGTCTCGACTCCATGTTCACCGGGATTGTCGAGGAGTTGGGCACGGTGGCCTCCCGGCAGGGCGGACGGCTGCGCATCAACGCCCGCACGGTGCTGGAGGGTTCCGGGCTGGGCGCCTCGATAGCGGTCAACGGCTGCTGCCTCACCCTCGTCGAGTCCGGCCCCGACTGGTGGGAGACCGACGTCACCGAGGAGACCTTCTCGCGCACGAACCTGGGCGACCTCGTCCCCGGCAACCCCGTGAACCTCGAGAGACCCATGGCCCTCGGCGACCGCCTCGGCGGGCACCTCGTGCTCGGCCATGTCGACGCGGTGGGCGAGGTCGTCACCCCCGCCCCGGGACTCGTGATCAGGATCCCGCGGGAACTCATGAAGTACCTCGTGGAGAAGGGCTCGTGCACGGTCGACGGCTGCTCGCTCACCGTGTTCAACCTGACGGCCGACACGTTCGAGGTGGCGATCATCCCGCACACCGCGGAGGTCACCACGTTCGGGGCGCGTGCAGCCGGCGACAAGGTCAACATCGAGGTCGACGTGCTCGCCAAGCATGTCGAGCGTCTCATGACGCCGTCACCCTGATGCCGTCGCTCGACGACCTCCGCGCACAGATCGACTCGATCGACAGCGCGATCGTCGACCTTCTCGCACAACGCCTCCGGGTGTGCACCGAGGTGGCCGAGATCAAGGCCGGGACAGGTGCCACGGTGATCCAGCCGGCACGGGTCCGTTCCGTGCTCGCCACCCGCCGCCAGTGGGCGATCGACAAGGGAGTCGACGCGGACTTCGCCGAGCAGATCTTCCGCACTCTCCTCGCCGAGACGCACCGCATCGAGGTTGCCGACTCCCGCGCGGAGCCCGCCCCCGTGAAAGAGGCCGGCGACGACAAGCGCAGCGAGCTCGACACCGTCGCCTGCCGCATCGACCACGTGGTCGTCGCCGTCGAGGACGTGGGAGAGGCGTCGCGCTTCTTCGCAGGCATGGGCTTTCGCATCGAGCAGACCGACGACAGCGCGGTGGTGTCCGCCGAGGCCGGCGGGGTCACCGTGGTCCTCGTGGGCCCGGACCACAACCCCGCGGTGCGCGAGCAGCTCGCGACCCACGGGTCCGGGATCCAGCACATCGCGATCGAGGTGCTGAACGCGGGCTTCACCCGCGACGCGCTGGATGCGGCCGGCGTGCCGAGGCTCACCGACGTCATCGTGGACTCCGACGGCCACGAGCAGGTGTTCATGGTCCTCGACCCCGCCACAGGGGTGCAGCTCAGCTTCATCAGCCGCACCGGGCACCGCGTCCCGATCGGCACACACAACGTGCGGGCCATGTTCAGGGCGCTCGCCGGCGGCACGGCCGACAACCCATCCTGAGCCTGGCCCATGTAGGGTGGGTGTGCGCGGCCACAACCAGCGCGGGGGGATTCTCTAGCTCTTTCCTCCTTCGCCCGGCCGGCACTGGCACAACACATCGGTCCGAACCCACCTGAAAGGTGCTGTCTTGTCTCGCCAGTACACGCGCGAAGAGCTGCTCTCCCCTCCCGACGAGTCATTCGTCGACACTCTCGTCAACGCCCCGCTCGACGAACTCATGGCCCGGGCACGCGCACTTCGCGATGCCACCCACGGCACGCGGGTCACCTTCTCCCCGAAGGTGTTCATCCCGCTCACCATGCTGTGCCGCGACAAGTGCGGGTACTGCACGTTCGCCCAGCCACCTGCGCGTCTCGAGAAGCCGTACATGACCGCCGACGAAATTCTTGCGATCGCCCGCCAGGGCTCTCGCACGGGCTGCCACGAGGCGCTGTTCACGCTCGGCGAGCGACCGGAACTGCGCTACGACGTTGCGGCTGCATGGCTGCGCGACAACGGGTACGACTCCACGGTGCACTACCTGCACGACATGGCAAAACTCGTGCTCGACGAGACCGGGCTCCTGCCCCACGCGAACGCCGGTGCGCTCTACGAAGACGAGCTCGCACTGCTCAGGCGCGTCTCACCCTCGCAGGGGATGATGCTCGAGTCACTGCGTGACGACCTCGAGTGCCACCGTGGCGCCCCCGACAAGGAGCCGCAGCGCCGCATCGACACTCTCTGCACTGCCGGGGAGCTGGGCATCCCCTTCACGAGCGGCATCCTCGTGGGCATCGGCGAGACGCGGCGGGACCGCATCGAGGCGCTGATGCTGCTGGCCGCCGCGCACGAGAAGTGGGGGCACCTCCAGGAGGTCATCGTGCAGAACTTCCTGCCGAAGGCCGGCACGGCGATGCACCGCGCGAAGCCCTGCCCCGAGGACGAGTACCTCTGGTCGATCGCCGCGGCGCGCCTGTTGCTGCCGCCGTCGGTGCACCTGCAGGCGCCACCGAACCTCAGCGATGACTTCGGTGTCCTGCTCGATGCGGGCATCGACGACTGGGGCGGCGTCTCACCCGTGACCGCCGACCACGTGAACCCGGAGCGCCCGTGGCCCGCGCTCGACATCCTGCGCCGCGTCACCGAGGACCGCGGCTTCGCCCTCGCGCCGCGCCTCACCATCTACCCCGAGTTCGCCTCCCGGCCGCTGCAGTGGCTGGACGAGCAGCTGCGCTTCCCCGTGATGGACCGCGCGGACGCAGAGTCGCTGGGGCGCGACGACCCGGGTGCCGTGTGGCCCGAGCGCGTCACCGCCGCCGACGTCGTCCACGACGGCGCGGAAGTGGTGCTGGTCGGGCACAAGTCCACCCAGTGGTACTCCGGCTCCAACGTGAAGCCGCCGCAGATGGTGCCGCACCCGCGGCCGTCGGCACGGGGACGCATCGCCGAGATCATCGAGGGCCACCGGGCAGGCCAGGAGGTCGGCCACGACGAGATCGTGGACCTGTTCCGCGCCCGCGGCCCGGAGGTCGGCCTCGTCGCCGACTACGCCGACGAACTGCGCTTCAACGCGGTGGGAAACACCGTCACGTGGGTCCACAACCGCAACATCAACTACACGAACGTGTGCACCTACAAGTGCCGCTTCTGCGGGTTCTCGAAGGGGCCGATGTCGCTGAACCTCCGCGGCACCCCGTACCTGCTGACCCTCGACGACATCGCGGACCGTGCCGTGGAGGCCGCCGCCCTCGGCGCCACGGAAGTGACCCTTCAGGGCGGCATCCACCCGGACTTCGACGGCGACTACTACATCGACGTGACGCGCGCGGTGAAGAGCGCGGTGCCCGACATGCACGTGCACGGCTTCACGGCATTGGAGGTCACCGAGGGCGCCCGGCGCAACGGGGAGTCGCTGCGTGAGTACCTGCTGCGGCTGAAGGAGGCGGGCCTCGCCTCGCTGCCGGGCACCGCCGCCGAGATCCTCGACGACGAGGTCCGTGCCATCATCTGCAGCGACAAGGTGAACACGGAGGAATGGCTGGAGTGCCACCGCCAGGCCCACGGCATCGGGCTGCACTCGAACATCACCATCATGTACGGCAGCGTAGAAAGCCCGGACTCATGGGCCAGGCACATGGTGGTCACGCGCGACCTGCAGAAGGAGACCGGCGGCTTCACCGAGTTCATCCCGTTGCCGTTCGTGCACATGGCCTCCCCCATCTATCTGCAGAGGAAGTCGCGCCGCGGGCCCACGTTCCGGGAGACGGTCCTGATGCACGCGGTCGGCCGCATCGTCTACGACGGCCTCATCGACAACGTGCAGGTCAGCTGGGTGAAGATCGGCGTGTCAGGTGCGTCTCAGCTGCTGCAGGCCGGCTGCAACGACCTGGGCGGCACCCTCATGGACGAGAACATCAGCCGTGCGGCCGGGGCGAACCACGGCCAGGGGATGACCGAGGGCAGGTTCGGCGAGATCGTCGCGCCGCTTCGTCGGTCGCTCGCACAGCGCAACACCGCCTACGGGATACTCACGCCCGTCGCGGGCGGGTGAGACCGCGCCGCTAGAGACGGCCGCGGCGGGCCAGCACGGCGTTTCGCGCGTGCTCGATGTCGAGCACCAGCTGCGCCTTCAGTTCGTCTAGGCCGGCGAAGCGCTTCTCGCTGCGCAGGAACGCGAGGAACTGCACCGCCGCCGCCTCGCCGTAGATGTCCGCGGCGAAATCGAGGAGATGAGCCTCGATGAGCGAGTGCTGGGCGTCGTTGTAGAAGGTGGGCCTGCGCCCGATGTTCACCGCGCACGGGTGCTCCGTGCCGTCGGGGCGGCGGTACACCGCCGCGTACACACCATCGGCGGGGATGCACATGCCCTCCGGCACCGCCACGTTCGCCGTGGGGAACCCGATCGTGCGGCCGCGCTTGTCGCCGTCGATGACGGTCCCGCGGACCTCATGGGGACGGCCAAGCATGCGGTTTGCCGTGTCGACCTCACCACCGGCAAGGGCACGACGGATGGCGGTGCTGCTGACGGGCTCGTCGACCCCGTCGGCGCGCGGGACGAGGCGCACCGGCTCGGTGGTGAACCCGTGGCGATCCCCCATCTCGCGCAGCAGTGTGACGTTCCCCTGGCGCATGTGCCCGAAGTGGAAGTCGCTGCCGACGATGACGGCCTCGGCCCTCAGTGCGCCAACAATCACGCGCTCCACGAACGCGGGGGCAGTCTCGTGGGACTGCGCATCGTCGAACGAGACCACCGCGGTCGCATCCACGCCGGTGGAGCCGAGCAGTTCCAGCCTCTGGTCGAGGTTCGTGAGGAGCCGCGGCTCGGAACCGGGACGCACGATGCTCATCGGGTGGCGGTCGAAGGTGACGACGACGGAGCGGGCACCCGACGCTGCGGCGCGCTCGCGCACCTGTGCGATCACGGTGCGGTGCCCCAGGTGCACGCCGTCGTACATGCCGACGGTGAGGACCGACCGTGCGCTTCCGGGCACCGGCCCCGAGAGGTCCCTGATGACATCCACGACGTGGAACGCTATCTGCGTGCGGTCATGCGCGGCGCGGGAGACCGATGCGCACCGGCACACCGGGTGACCACATGCAGTGCGGTTCCCCTGTCGGTGCGGGCAGGCCGGCCGCGACGAAGAGCGACTCGTCGAGCGACGCAAGCGACGCATGGTGCAGTTGCCAACGCGGGTGGTCGACCGGCGCGTAGCGAAGCCTCCCCCTCCCGCCAGCCGAGTAGAGCCCCCAGCGTGCCGTCAGGAAGTTGTCGAAGGCCGTCGGCTCGACGACCGGGTCACCGATCTCCACCGCAATGTGCGCATGCGCACCCCGTGAGGGCCACCGCCTGGACACCGTGGTGCGCAGCGTGCTGCCGACCACCTCGTTCGATGCGGCGCCCCAGCAGTACGGGAGCCGGTACGTGAGCCGTGCCGCCACGGCGGGCAGCAGCCTGTTCACGTCGAGCGAGAAGAACCACACCCCGGGCACGCCGTTGCGCACCACGTAGGTGCGCACGTTGATCTCCGGGAATGAGCCCAGCCACGGCACCGGCGGCGTGAAGGGAAACGAGATGCGCCGCATCGAGAACGGGATGAGACCCACCTGGGCGCGCCCCTCCCACGTGTCGACCTCGAGACCGTCCGGCAGCAGCGCCTGCACGACGGCAGGGTCATACCCGAAGTGGACGTAGGCGAGGTCGCGCCACTGCTGTTTCATCACCGCGAACCTGACCGGTTCGGTGCAGTCGGGCCACGGCGTGCGCATCGAGCCATCTGTCGCCATGTCAACGCCCCCCGAACACGACGGTCGGCTTGGCGAGGGTGTCGCGGAACCGCTCGAAGACGCCCACGAGGGCCCCGGATCCGTCGAACGCAGCCCACGGCCCGTCATCGTCCCAGGCATCCCGCACACGCCCGTAGAGCGTGTCATCGAGCGCCTGCTCGTCGAGCACGTGGCTGTTCAGGTGCGCCACCATCCTCTCGACCGGCAGGAGAACCGGCTCCTCGATCGTGCACGCTTCCTCGATGCGGAACGGACCGGTGGTGAACCTGCGGAGGCGGCGGATGTGGGCCCCGCTGCCCATTGCCGCGGCGAGGTCGGCCCCGAGCGACCTGATGTATGTGCCCGACCCGCAACGGACGCGGGCCGCCAGCACGTTCTGTTCCGCGGTTGCCTCGACCCCGAACGAGTGCACGGTGACGGGCCGCGGCTTGCGCTCGACCTCCTTGCCCTCGCGAGCGAGCTGGTGCAACGGCCTGCCGTCCACCTTCAGCGCAGACACCATGGGCGGCACCTGCATGATCTCCCCCGTGAACCTCTCGGCGATGACCGCGCGGGCCGCCGCCACGTCCACCGCACCGGTGCCGAACGTGGCCGTGACGGTGCCGGAGTCGTCCAGGGTGTCGGTGGTGCTGCCGAACACGATCTCGCAGGCGTACGTCTTGTCCATGTCGCCGAGGAACCTCATCAGGCGCGTGCCGTTGCCGACGCCGATGACGAGCAGACCGGTGGCGTCCGGGTCGAGCGTGCCGGCGTGGCCGATCTGGCGCTCACCGAGCATCTTGCGCAGTTTGGCCACGATGTCGTGGCTGGTCCACCCGGGAGGTTTGTCAAGCAGCACGAGCCCGTGCGTCTCGGGGATTCGGCGCCGGCCCACGGCTACTCGGCGTCGTTGTCTGGCTCGTCGGCCGGGGGCAGCGGCGAGGTGTCGGGCTGCCTGCGGAGGAGTTCCTCGATGCGCTCCGCGGCGCGGATGACCTCGTCAGGCCGGAACGAGAGGATCGGCGTCTTGCGGGCGTGCATCTGGCGGTTGATCGAGGCCTGCATGCGCGGGCGGTACTCACCGAGGGCCTCCTGGATGCCGGCATCGCCCTCCTCGCCCTTCATCGAGTCGTAGTAGACGATTGCCCGGTTCATCTCGGGGTCGACATCGACCGAGGTGACGGTCACGAGGTCCAGGCGCTCGTCGTCGATGCGCGTCAGTTCGTCGGCGATGACCTCGCGCAGCACCTCGGAGAGCCGGGCGGTGCGGGGGTAGCCGTGCGAGGAGCCGCCCTTCGGCTGGCGACCGCGGGAACGAGGGCGTTGCTTCGACACGGAAATAGGATGGCACGGTCATGAGCGAAAACCCCCCCACCGCCGCGAATTCGTCGGGCCCGCCACCGCACCGCTACACGGCCTCGCTCGCCGCGCGGATCGAGTCCCGCTGGCAGGACTTCTGGGAGGACAACGGCACGTTCGACGCACCGAACCCCGCCGGGCCGCTCGCCGACCCGGGCAGACCGGCCGGCAGCGAGAAATTGTTCGTGCTGGACATGTTCCCCTACCCGTCGGGCGCCGGCCTCCACGTGGGGCACCCGCTCGGCTACATCGGCACGGATGTCTTCGCCCGCTACAAGCGGATGAAGGGTTTCAACGTCCTCCACTCGCTCGGCTACGACAGCTTCGGCCTGCCCGCCGAGCAGCACGCGATCGCGACGGGTGTCCACCCGCGGGTGAACACGGAGCAGAACATCACGAACATGCGCCGTCAGCTGCGCCGCCTCGGTCTCGGCCACGACCCCCGCCGCAGCGTCAGCACGACCGACGAGTCGTTCTACCGCTGGACACAATGGATCTTCCTGCAGATCTTCGAGAGCTGGTACGACCCCGCGGCGGGGCGCGCACGCCACATCAACGAGCTGGTCGCCGAGTTCGAGTCCGGCGGACGACGCACCGACGACGGCCGCGGATGGGCGGACCTCTCCCCCGGCGAGCGGCGCGACGTCCTCGACTCCCACAGGCTCGTCTACCTGAGCGACGCGCCCGTGAACTGGTGCCCGGGCCTCGGCACGATCCTCGCGAACGAGGAGGTCACCGCGGAGGGCCGCAGCGACATCGGCAACTACCCGGTGTTCAAGAGGAACATGAAGCAGTGGGTCATGCGGATCACCGCGTACGCGGACCGCCTCATCGACGACCTCGACCGCCTTGACTGGCCCGAACCCATCAAGCTCATGCAGCGCAACTGGATCGGGCGCAGCGAGGGTGCGCGCGTCACGTTCTCCTCCCCCGCCGGCGGCATCGAGGTGTTCACCACCAGGCCCGACACGCTCTTCGGCGCCACGTTCATGGTCCTCTCGCCGGAGCACCCGCTCGTGCCCGCGCTCACCGCATCTGCACGACGGGCAGAGGTCGAGGCGTACGTCGCGGCGGCCGCGGCCAAGGCAGACGCCGACCGCCAGGACGACACGAAGGAAAAGACCGGCGTGTTCACGGGTGCCACCGCGGTGAACCCGGTCAACGGCGCCGGGGTTCCCGTGTGGATCGCCGACTACGTGCTGATGGGCTACGGGACCGGGGCGATCATGGCGGTGCCGAGCGGCGACCAGCGCGACTTCGAGTTCGCACGGGCCCACGGCCTGCCGGTGGTCGCCACGCAGATGCCGCCCGCCGACTGGTTCGCCGCCCGCGGCATCGAGCCCACTGCCGATTGTGCCCTGTGGCCCGGGGCGTTCGTGGGCGACGGCACCGTCATCAACTCCTCCAACGACTCCGTGTCCCTCGACGGCCTGACGAGCGTGGCGGAGGCCAAGTCGCGCGTCAACGACTGGCTGGCCGCGAACAGCCTGGGCGAACCCACCACCACGTACCGCCTGCGCGACTGGCTGTTCTCCCGCCAGCGCTACTGGGGCGAGCCCTTCCCCGTTGTCTACGACGAGACCGGGCGCCCGCACGCGGTGCCGGAGTCAGAACTGCCCGTGCTCCTGCCGGAGCTCGCCGACTTCAAGCCGACGGCACTCGACCCTGATGACTCCGTGAGCGACCCCGTCCCGCCGCTCGCACGGGTGAAGGAATGGACCCGGGTGACGCTCGACCTCGGCGACGGCCCGCGCGGGTACACGCGCGAGGTCAACGTGATGCCGCAGTGGGCAGGCTCGTGCTGGTACGAGATGCGCTACCTCGACCCCACGAACGGGGATGCCTTCGTCGACCCCGAGGTGGAGCGCTACTGGATGGGACCGCGCGGTGCGGGCCACACCGGCGGCGTCGACCTGTACGTGGGCGGCGTGGAGCACGCGGTGCTGCACCTGCTGTACGCGCGTTTCTGGCACAAGGTGCTCTTCGACCTCGGCCACGTGAGCAGCGAGGAACCCTTCCACCGCCTCTACAACCAGGGCTACATCCAGGCCTACGCGTACCGCGATGCCCGTGGCCAGGCCGTGCCGGCCTCCGAGGTCACCGAGAAGGACGGCACCTGGTCGTGGGCCGGCGAGACCGTGGCGCGCGAGTACGGCAAGATGGGCAAGAGCCTGAAGAACATCGTCACTCCCGACGAGATGTACGACGAGTTCGGCGCCGACACCTTCCGCCTCTACGAGATGGCGATGGGCCCGCTGGATGCCTCCCGCCCGTGGAACACGCGCGATGTCGTGGGCATGCAGCGCTTCGTGCAGCGCCTGTGGCGCAACGCGGTGGACGAGGACACCGGTGAGTCGATCGTGTCGGACGGCGCGGCGCCGGACGGCCTCCGTCGCGCCCTGCACCGCACCATCGTCGGCGTCGATGCCGACATGGACGGCCTGCGCTTCAACACCGCGATCGCCAAGCTCATCGAGCTGAACAACGCCCTGACGCAGCACGTGAACACTCACGGCACAGCACCACGCGAGGTCGTCGCCGCGATGGCCCAGATGCTGTCGCCGCTGTGCCCGCACCTCGGCGAGGAACTGTGGCACCGCCTCGGCAACTCGGGCACCGTCACGTACGTGCCGTTCCCGCAGGCGGACCCCGCTCTCCTCGTCGAGGACACGGTGGAGGTCCCCGTGCAGGTGAACGGCAAGGTCCGTTCGCGCATCGTGGTCTCGCCCTCCGCCACGGAGCAGGAGCACCTGGCTGCCGCGCTCGCCGACGAGAAGGTGCAGGCCGCGCTCGGCGGCAAGGACCCCGTCAAGACGATTGTCGTGCCCGGCCGCACGGTCAACCTGGTCGTCGGCAAGTGAGCCCCACCGGCGCCTGGGGCGTGTGGTGCACCGTCTTGAGCATCGCGTTCGTGTGGCCCCAGGTGTGGCGCACGGTACGTCACGACACCACGCACGGGATCAGCCCCTTCGCCACCCTCCACGGCATGGTCGGCGCCGCGCTCTGGCTCACCTACGGCCTGCTGGAGGGCATCGCCGCGGTGTGGGTGAGCAACGTGAGCTTCATCATCGCCCAGTCGATCATCGGTTACGTGATGCTCCGCCAGGAGAGGATGGACAGGGTGCTCATCCTGCGCTTCGCGGCGACGCTCGCCGTCCTGCTGTCGGTCGGCGCGCCAGTCTCGGCCGCCGTGGTCGGTTGGATCGCCACGGTCGTCTCGGCGTCGTCGATGCTGCCGACAGTCGCCCATGTGGCACGGGAGAAGAACCTCCACGGGATCTCCGTGCTCAGCTGGGCGATCACCATCACTGCTTCCGTCTCGTGGATGGCCTACGGCTTCATGCTGGACGACCCGATGATGGTGAACGTCAACTACGTGACGGTCCCCATGATGTGCTTCGTCATCACCCGCGCAGTCCGGTGGCGCCTGACGAACGGTGTGCCGGTGCTGCGGGCCGCGGCGGCCTGAGCCGTCAGCGCAGCATGCGTGCGCACCCCGCGACGACTGCGGGGTCCGGCGCTCCCTGCACGAGCAGGATGACGTGGTCGATCCCGATGGACCGGAAGGCGACGTTCGCCGGGTGGTCAGCGTCGCACATGCCCGGGGAGAAGAAGTCCCACACCGACACGTCGAACGGCCTGTCGCCGGCCGCCTCGCGGGCGACGCGCGCGAACCCGGCCCTCTCGGGGTGGTTGAACCGCACGTTGATCCCGTCGAAGTGCTCGCCAGCACGCCGTGCGAGGGCCGCGCTGTTCACCCCGACAACCGTGCCCACGTGGCCATCCATCGTGGGGAAACCCTCGAACTCGGGGCCGCGATCCGGCGAGAGGATGCGCCGCACCTCGCTGACGACCTCCACGAGCCGGTCGTGGCGCTCCGCCATCCGCGGCAACAGACTGATGCCGAGGGCGTCCTGCTCC
>SXYT01000005.1 GCA_005788205.1 Actinomycetota bacterium
AGCGGCTTGGATGCCCCGAACTCCTTGCGCAGCCAGCGCAGGCCGGGCATCTCGTGCTCGGCCAGGTGGATTTCCTTGCGGCCGAACGGGGCGAGGCTGAGGTCTGCTACGCGGAAATCGTGCTTACCGAGTGTGGGCATGGCAACTCCTTGGGAGGGTCCCCTGGGGGACGGTGATGAGAGCGATCCATGGCTGGGGCCCACTGGCACCGGTCAATTCAGCCGAATCGGCAGGTGACTCTACAACGGTTTCAGCCACCGAACGTCGCTTTCAGGCCGCGCGCGGAGATGAGACCCATGATGCGGCCGTGCTCGGCCTCGTCCACCGTGTTCGACTCGGCGACCAGCATGACCGCGATGTCATCGCGCACCGGGTACCGGCGCTGCAGGCGCGGGTTGTAGAGGAAGGCCTCGTCCTCCAGGTACCACAGCGGGCCCTTGTCCTGCGGACAGGCCAGGATCGAGAGAAGTGCGGGGTCAACTGTCATGGGTGCTCCTTATGCGGAAGTGATGAGGGTGAGGAGCTCGGCGACACGGTCGTCGCACTCCCCGCGGGTGGGTGCCTCGAGGTTGAGGCGCAGGAGGGGTTCGGTGTTGGAGGGACGCAGGTTGAACCACCAGTCTCCGCAATCCACGGTGAGGCCGTCCATGCGGTCCTGGGGGCGGCCTGCGAACCTGGCGGCGACCTCGTCGATCACGCGGTCCACGTCCGTGACCTCGGTGTTGATCTCGCCGCTCGCCTCGTAGCGCTCGAACGGGGTGCGCAGCTGCGAGAGCGGCGCTGCGGCACGGGACATCTCCGCGAGGACCAACACGGAGGCGATGATGCCGCTGTCGGCGCGGAAGTTGTCCAGGAAGTAGTAGTGCGCGGAGTGCTCCCCGCCGAAGACGGCCCCGGTCTCGGCCATCACCTGCTTGATGTTGGAGTGCCCGACCCTCGTTCGCACGGGATTGCCGCCGTTCTCACGGATGATCTCGGGCACCGAGCGCGAGCAGATGAGGTTGTGGAGGACGGTCGCGCCGGGGTGGCTGCGCAGCACGGCCGCCGCGAGGATCGCAGTGGTGGTCGACCCGCTGAGCCCGCGGCCCTTCTCGTCGACCACGAACACCCGGTCCGCGTCACCGTCGAACGCGAGCCCGACGTCGAACCCGCCGCCCACGACACGCGCCTGGAGGTCCCTCTGGTTCGCCGGCTGGATCGGGTCTGCGGGGTGGTTCGGGAAGCTGCCGTCGAGCTCCGGGTACATGACCTCGAGTTCCACCATCGGCAGCCGCGAGAAGACGACGGGCACGATCAGGCCGCCCATCCCGTTGGCGGTGTCGGCCACGACCCTCATCGGGGAGAGTGCGCCCACATCGACGAAAGACACCACGTGGTCCGCGAACTGCTCCAGCATGTCGCGCTGCGAGACCGTCCCCCGCACGGGGGCCGGGGCGGGACCGGCGCCGGTGAGCACCTTCTTCGCCGCGTCACGGATCTCCCCGAGGCCCGTGTCGATACCGACCGGGCGCGCACCTGACAGGCAGAACTTGATCCCGTTGTACCGGGCCGGGTTGTGCGATGCCGTGAACATCGCACCCGGCATGTCGAGGGTCCCGGCCGCGAAGTACACCATGTCAGTGCTGGCCAGGCCGAGATCGATGACGGATGACCCCTGCGACACGGCGCCGTCGGAGAACGCAGCGACGAGGGCCTGCCCCGTGAGACGCATGTCCCTCGCGACCACGATGGACCTGGCACCGGTGAAGCGGGCGAATGCCACACCGAGGGCGTGGGCCACTTCTTCGTTCATCTGGTCGGGGGTCGTCCCCCGCACGTCGTAGGCCTTGACGATCGCGTCGAGGACTCGGGGGTCAGTCGTCATCGTCCTCGGAGGTTATCCCGTGCCCGCTGCCGTGCTCGAGGTCGTCCTCGAGCACGGATCGCCTGGCGGGCATCGCCGTGCCGTAACGGAACCTGCGGCGCGCGAACAGCACCGACAGCACGATCCCCGCGAAGGTGAGCAGGTAGCTGGAACGGTCGAGCCCGGAGGAACGGTACGAAAGTTCCACCTCCTTCGACGTCGGCACGACGACCATCATGTTGGGCGCGGCGCGGTGGATCCCCCCGGCACCCTTCGCCCTCCAGTTCGGGAAGTGACTCACCTTGACGAGCACGGGGACACCGACCTTGTCGACCGAGAACGAGATGCTCTCCTGCTCGATGCGCACGTCACTCACCTTGACGACCGGCAGCTCCCGGACGTCAACTGATTGTGCCGGCTTCACGATGTCCACCTGGCGCCCCGGGTCGCCGGGCTCGCCGACCCGGCGGGCGGCGTCCACCTCGGCGTCGATGCGCTGCCACCCTTCGGGGCCGTCGGCCACCGGCAGCGCGGCCCAGTCCGTGGGGTGCTGGAACCATGACATGCCGACCTCGAGCCACCGCTCGCGCTGGTCGCCGGGCCGCGGGTTGACCACGACCGGTTCCACCGCGAGCGGCTCCACGAGCGCGGTGTCGGCGATCTCGTACACGTGCCACGGCCCGGAGGTGGCGACCTCGACAAGGTCAGCCACCTCCTTTGCCTTGGTCACTGCCTCGGGGGTGAATGCCATGTAGTAGCGGATCCCCATCGCGCGCATGTACCTCGCGCCGCGCACAGGGTCGTTGTTGTCGTAGCGCAGCTCGCGCACCGGGTTGCTGCTCTGCTTGGAGAGAGCGGCAGCGGACACGAAGTGGTACGGCGTGCTGCCGGCGGCCTCGAAGTAGAGACCCTCCATGGAGCCGATGCACCCTGCCGTCCAGAACGGCAGGAGCATGAGCCCCATCGTTGTGCCGTACTTGTTCAGTTCTCCGTTGTTCTCCCACAGCGCCCGGCCGCACCCGTGGTCCGTGTCCTGGCCCAGTCGCTGCATCGTCTGCACGATGCCGTGGTACTCGCCGTAGGCGCTCTTGCCCTCGTACCCGCTGAAGTTCCACCTGGCCCAGCCGTCGCTGAACGCGCGGGCCGACGGGAACTTGAGCGGCCCCCACGCGTAACTGGTGCCGGTGGCGGTCGACTCCAGGCGCCCGCCGGGGAGGCTCTGGTAGCGAACGCCCATCACGACGAGACAGAAGAGCGCCGTGACCGCCGCGATCGAGTTGAACGTCCGCAGGCCTGCCGGTGCGGGGATGACGCCCGGGTTGCGCTGGAGCGCGACCGACCGCGCGAGGAAGAGGATGACCTCCATGACGCCGATCATCGCGAGCATGTACCGCAGCAGGTAGACGAACGGGAGAATGCGCGGGTTCCACAGGAGCCCGATGACGGGGAGGCTCCGCTGGGCGATGTTCACCGCGAACATGAGAATGATGCAGTAGACACCGAGCCAGATCCCGAAGAGCCGGCGGCGGACGACCGAACCGAGGAAGCCCGCGACTGCAAGAAGCACGAGGAGCACGTCGAACACGGTGGCGAGGGGGAAGAACATCGCCCAGAGCGAGTCGTTCGCACCGCTCGGCCGCGGCTCGTACTTCATGTCGGTCATGAACGAGTGACCGCCGAGGAACGGGACGACCCAGAATGCGGACAGCAGGACGGCCGTGCCGATGGTGGTGAAACCGAACCAGAGGCGCTGCCTGTCGCGGCGCATCACCACCATGAGCGCGGCACCGCCGAACACGAAGATGAGGACGATGCCGTGGCTCAGCGCCGAGAGGGCGAGCACGACCGCAGCGGCGGCCCTGTGCGAGCCGTCCTCCAGGCCGCGCGCGAGGAGACCGAACCCGACGAGCGCGAGGGTGAGCGCGATCGAGAACGAGTACTCACCCGCCATCGTCGAGGCGATGTTCCCGCCGTAGATGGTGAAGCTCTCGTCGTACATGAAGAACACGGCGGCGACAGCGAGCAGCTCAGGCAACGGGTACGCCAGGCGCGCGACGCGGCCCATGAACCACGCGGCCGCGGGGAAGGCGACCAACCCGCAGACCGCCGTGACCTTGAACGCGATGCCGTAGGGCAGGAAGACGTCGAGAAAAACGGTCAGGAGCGCGGGCAGCACCATGTAGAAGCGGTACACCGGCAACCCCGCGTACCAGTCCATGCTCCAGCCGGTGAGGCGCAGACCCGGCAGCAGCACGTCGCGCAGGAAGGCGGGACCCCACACGTGTGCGCCCATGTCACCGCCCGTGGGTGTGTTGTTGCGGAAGATCAGCTGCGGCTGCATGGTGGAGAACACCATGAGGGTCGCGCCGAGCACCACCGCCGTGGTCATCATCGCCTTGACGGTCAGCGACCACTCCGAGTCGGCCGGTGGTGCCGGGGCGGCGTCATCCGTGCCGCCGGTGCCGGCACTGGTCACGCTGCTCACGTCCACCATTTCATCATCCCCGCCGGAGGGCGCACCGTCACGTTCGTCAGCCATTGCCCCACCGGCTCAGTTCAGCAGGCTCACGACGACCAACCCGCATGTGTTGAACGCCATGTGGGTGGTGATGCACATGCCGAGCCTGCCCGTGCGCCGGTGGACGTACCCGAGAACGAGCGCGAACGCGAAGAGCCCCGGGAACTCGACGGGCTGGAGGTGGACCGCGGCAAAGACCGTGGCCGTGATCAGCCATGCCTTGGTGGCCCCGAGCGAGTTCGCCAGGCCCTGCTGGAGCAGACCGCGGTACATGAGTTCCTCGACGACCGGCGCTGCGACCACGACGATGAGGAACAGCACGACGACCCAGGCCCCGGTCGCGGAGTCAGAGAGTTCCCTCGCCCGCCGCTCGATCTCATCCGCATCGAACCGGTCCGGGAAGAGCCAGATGAGCGGAAGGTTGACGAGCGGTGCGAGGACGAACTGCCCGGCGACCCCGAGCAGCAGCCCGAGCGGGACGTCGACCGGACGGAACGCGAGGCCGAAGTCATGGCGCCAGCTGCCCGAGCCCATTCCCCGCGTGAGCATCCTGAGGAACAGGACGAACACCGACCACATGGCCACGGCGGACACAGCGGTGGCCCGCATCGGCACAGGGGCGCCGGGGTCATCGGGTCTCCAGACGGCGAGAACGGCCACGAGCGCGGCGATGTTGCCGAGGAGGAACGCACCGAACCAGTAACTGACCGAGGTGCGCGCGTTCAGGGCGGGGAAGTTGGGGACGGACTCCATGACCGGCTCAGCCGGCGAGACGACCGGAGTCGTACGCATGGAAGCGGTGACGGCGGTCCTCCAGGTGCCACCCGGACGGGGGCTTGGTGCGGTCGGCGTGGACGGTGCACAGGTCGTAGGCATGCGGGTCCCGCTCGGCCGAGAGGTCATCCAGCCACACCAGGCACCGTGCGTACTGGTAGGTCAGCGACACGGCGGCGGGATGCACGCAACCCTGGCGTGAACAGTGACGTGCCATGAGCAAAAAGGTAGTGGCGGGTGCCCCATGACACGGGGATACCGAGGTGCAGGTGCGGTGCCTGACACATGTTCCCGCGGGAAACTTGGGGCCACCTGCGCCGTAGCATGACGCCATGAGCGACCTGCCTCCCCCGCCGCCGCCCCCGCGGAGCACTCCCCCGCGCGACCCTTTCAAGGGACTGAGGCCCCGCAACGGCGGTGGTCAGGGCCAGCAGGACGGCAACGGCAGGACGCCGCTGCCCCGCTGGGCCGTCTGGGCGATCGTCGCCGCCGTCCTCGCGCTCGGCATCGGCAGCCAGATGTTCGCCACCGACACCGGTGAGCGGCTCTCCTACACCGAATTCCTCCAGCAGGTCCGTTCGGGCAAGGTCGAGCAGATCACCCTCAACAACGCCACCAACACGATCACCGGCACGCTCACCGACGGCAGCAAGTTCACGACCACCGGTGCGATGCAGCTGAGCGACGCCGACGAGCAGCTCCTCAAGGAGAAGGGCGTCGACTACGACTACAAGACGCCCCAGGCGAACTGGTTCACCAGCCTCGTGCCGATCCTGCTGCCGTTCTTCTTCGTCATCGCGTTCTTCATGTGGATGCAGCGCCGCGCCATGGGCCAGCAGGGCAACATCATGTCGATCGGGCGGAGCAAGGCGAAGGCGTACCAGGCGGACAAGCCCTCCACCACGTTCGCCGACGTCGCCGGCTATGACGGCGTGAAGCTGGAGATCAAGGAGGTCGTCGACTTCCTGCGGATGCCGGAGCGCTTCAAGGAGATAGGCGCGCGCGTCCCGAAGGGAATCCTGCTCGTCGGGCCGCCCGGCACCGGCAAGACCCTCGTCGCGCGCGCCGTCGCGGTCGAAGCCGGTGTCGGCTTCCTGTCCGTCACCGGGTCCGACTTCATGGAGATGTTCGTCGGCGTCGGGGCCAGCCGCGTGCGTGATCTGTTCCAGCAGGCACGCAAGATGGGCAAGGCGATCATCTTCGTGGACGAGATCGACTCCATCGGCCGCAAGCGCGGTGCCGGCCTGGGTGGCGGGCACGACGAGCGCGAACAGACGCTGAA
>SXYT01000006.1 GCA_005788205.1 Actinomycetota bacterium
GTCGTTGCGGCCGGCGCTGGCGGCACTGTGGGCGGACCATCCCGCGGGTTTCCTCATCCGCGACCTCGCCGCCGCGCTCGGCATCTCGCGCAAGTGGGCAGTGCCGCTTGCCGAGTGCCTCGACAGGACGGGGCTCACGAAGCGCACGGGTGACGTGAGGGTGCCGGGACGGCTCGTGCGGGGCCGGGACTGAGTCAACCGGGCTGGTGCCGCGGCAGAGAGATGGCGGAGGCGGACGGGAATCGAACCCGCCGGACGGGGAGTGCCCGTCCCGTCTGTTTTGAAGACAGCGAAGCCCACCAGGTGCTCGTACGCCTCCGCCGACCACGCTACTTGCGGGTCATTCGCAACGGGCTACGGTGCTGCCATGGGCACCCAATCCTCCCTTCTCCCTGACGGCCTCGTCATCGTGGTCAAGAAGGAATGTGCCACTTGTCAGCTCGTCGAGCCTCTGCTCGCGCGCATCAAGTCGGAGTCCGGGCCCCTCACCGTGTGGACCCAGGACGACCCCACGTTCGCGTCGTCGGTGGGTGCCGTGCACGACTCCGACCTGGCGGTGTCGTGGCACAACAACATCGAGACCGTGCCGACGCTCATCACCGTGCGCGACGGCAGGGAGACGGGGCGCACGTTCGGCTGGTCACGCGAGGACTGGCGGCGACTCACCGGCATCGACGACCTCGGCGAGGACCTTCCCGCGATGCGGCCGGGATGCGGCTCCATGAGCGTGGACCCCGACATCGTCGACAAGCTGCGCGCGAGGTTCACCGGTGACACGATCAGCGCACGGCACGTGGAGTTCTCAGCCGCAGAGGACGAGTTCGAGGCGATGTTCGCCCGTGGCTGGACCGACGGTCTCCCTGTCGTGCCCCCCACGCGCGAGCGCGTCCTGCGGATGCTCACCGGCACCACGCGTGCCCCGGCGGAGGTCGTGGCGCTCTGCCCGCCGGACCTCATCGAGCTGACCGTGGAGAAGATCGCCATCAATGCGGTGATGGCCGGCTGCCTGCCCGAGTACTTGCCGTGGGTCATCGCGGCACTCGAGGCGGTGTGCAACGACACGTTCAACATGCACGGTGTTCTCGCCACCACGATGCCCGTCGGACCGGTGATCATGTGCAACGGCCCGGGCACTCGCGCGATCGGCATGAACAGCGGGATCAACGTGCTGGGCCAGGGCAACAGGGCGAACTCCACGATCGGCCGTGCGGTGCAGCTCACCGTGCGCAACGTTGGCGGCGGGCGTCCCGGGGGAGTCGACCGCGCCACGCACGGCAACCCCGGCAAGGTCGGCTTCTGCTTCGCCGAGGACGAGCTCTCCTCCCCCTTCACGCCGCTGTCGCAGTGGCGCGGGATCGCGGCGGGCCGCGATGCAGTCACAGTGTTCGCCGGCGAGGGACCGCGGGGGATGGTGGACCAGCTTGCCCGGACCCCCGAGGAACTGTGCAAGTCACTCGCGGAGTCGCTCATTCCCCTCCAGCACCCCAAGCTCGTGATCGGGTTCGACGCGATCCTGATCATCAGCCCGGACCACGGGCGCATCTTCCGTGACGCGGGCTGGGACCGCGAGCGGGTGCTCGCCGAGATCACGCGCCTCACCACGCGGCGGGGGGCGGATCTCGTGCGCGGGATGAACGGGATGGCTGAGGGGATCCCGCCCCACCTGCGCGACGCGGATCTGCCGAAGTTCAGGCCCGGCGGCCTGTTCATCGCCTATGCGGGCGGCGGTGCCGGCCTGTTCTCGAGCATGATCGCTGGCTGGGCGAACGGCAGTGTCGGCAGCGAACCCGTCACCGTGACCGTCGGTTCGTGACACAATGGGTGCCATGACGTCAACAACGGTGGTGCTCGACCCCACGAACGAGACTCGCCCCGCGTTGCGCCCGGTCCTTGACCGTCCCGCGGACGTGAAGGGTCTCACCGTGGGACTCCTCGACATCTCGAAGCCACGCGGGAACGTGTTCCTCGACCGCATCGAGGAAAAGCTCACCGCCCGGGGCGCGACCGTCGTCCGCTACGCGAAGCCCACGTTCACGAAGCCCGCCCCCGTCGATCTGCGCCACGAGATCGCCACGCACTGCAACGTGGTCATCGAGGCACTCGCCGATTGAGGCAGTTGCACGTCGTGCAGTGTGCACGACATCGCTGATCTCGAGATGCGCGGCGTGCCCGGCGTCTTTCTTGCCACCACCGAGTTCGTCACGGCCGCGGTCGCCCAGGCATCGGCACTCGGCATGCCGGACATCAAGCGGGTGTACACGAGCCACCCGATCCAGGACCGCACCGACGACGAGATGGTCGCCCTCGCCGACGCGTATTTCGACGAGATCCTCGCCGCCATCACCGCCTGACACGTTCCCGGCGGACGGCCCCAAGGCGGGGGCGGGTACCCTTGTCTCCCATGTCGTCGGCAACCCGCATCCTCGTCCTGCGCCACGGCCAGAGCGAGTGGAACGCGCGGGGCAAGTGGCAGGGCCAGGCTGACATCGACCTCACCGACCTCGGCTGCGAGCAGGCCCGCCGCGCCGCGGACAGGCTGGGCACGTTCGATGCCGTCGCCAGCAGCGACCTGAACCGGGCCAGGATCACCGCCACGATCATCGCCGATGCCCTCGGGCTGGGGCTGCTGGAGGCGGACCCCCGGCTGCGCGAGACGCACGTGGGCGAGTGGGAGGGTCTCACCCACGACGACATAGAGAAGGCCTGGCCCGGGTACCTCAAGGATCACCGACGCCCCCCGGGGTTCGAGGCCGACGGGTCGATCGTGGCCCGCGTCAGCGCCTCGTTCGCCGACCTCGCCGCGATGTTCCCCGGCGGCAGCCTCCTGTGCATCGCGCACGCCGGCGTGCTGCGCGTGATGCGGCGCCGGCTCGGGGTGCCAGACACGCGCATCGCCAACCTGGGCGGCTGTGAGTTCACCGTGCGGGCGGGTGACGGCGGCGCGGCCGACATCACGGCGGGGAACATCGTCGACCTCTTCGAGCACGGAGAGATCGGCGAGGAACTCTGATGCCCGTGCCCGCACGATGAGCATGTTCTCCCGCTTCGTCGCGCCCGACAACTCCCCCGTCGTCCTGCGCAACCTCGACAAGCTCGCGTGGGGCAGGCTCGTGTCGAACGCCTGCTACCGGTTCGCCCCGCCCTTCGTGGCCGTCATCGCGCGCGGCTTCGACGTGAGCGTCGGCCAGATGGGCATCGCCCTCATGGTGGGCGAGTTCGCCGGTCTCCTCTCGCCGTGGATCGGCAGGCGTGTCGACGGCGCGAACAGGGTGACCGCCATGGCTTTCGGCATGTCCGGCCTGTTCGTGGGCGTGGTGGCGGCCGCCGCAGCACCGAATGTGGCCCTCTTCACCGTCGCGATGTTCATCATCAGCGCCACGAAGGTCGTGTTCGACACCGCACTCATCGTGTGGATCAACGACCACGTCCCGTACGCACGGCGCGGCCAGGTGGTCGGCATCATCGAGACGTCATGGGCGCTCGGGCTCTTCGTGGGGGTCGCCGCCATGGGGCTCGTGACGGCGCTACTCAACTGGCGGGCGGGGTTCGCCCTCGGCGGTGCCGCCATGGCGGTCACGGGCCTTCTCATCGTGCGGTCGCTCCCCCGTCACGAGGCGCACGCACCGGCCACGGACGGCCCGAGGGCACACCTGCCGCGCAACGGGTGGCTCGTGGTCGCTGCGTTCTTCATGCTCCTCGGTGCCGCACAGACGGTGGGGATCGTGTTCGGGCCCTGGTTCGAGGACAGCTTCGGGTTCACGAGCGGGGCCATCGTGGCCGTCGTGGTGGCGATGGGCGTGGTGGAACTGGTCGGCAGCATCGGCAGCAGCCGGGTGGCGGACGCGTGGGGCAAGGAGGCGAGCGTCCGGCGCGGCACGGTGCTCATGCTCGCCGCGTGCGCACTCATGTTCGTGGGCCAGGGCTCGGCCTGGGTCGCGGTGCCCATGGTCGTGATCTTTTTCCTGGGGTTCGAGTTCGGAATCGTGTGCCTGCTCCCCGTCGCGGCGAACATCGTGCCGGCCGCGAGCGGTGTCGGGCTGGGGACGGCCGTGGGTGCCGGCACGTTCGGGCGTGCCGTCATGAGCAGTGTCGCCACGAATCTCTACGACGCGGTCGGCCCTGTCGGACCGGCGGTGGTCGCCGGGGCCATGTCGATTGCCGCGGGCGCCCTGGTGACGGCCTACGAGCGGTCTGTCAGCGGTACCCGTTCGTGATCGGCATGCGCCGGTCCTTGCCGAACGCCTTCTCCGACACGCGCACGCCCGGCGCGCACTGACGGCGCTTGTACTCGTTCACGTCGACGAGCCTGCAGATGCGCCGCACGACGTCCTCGGCGTGCCCCATCGCCACGATCTCGGGCACCGTCCTGTCACCGTCCACGTAGAGGCGCAGGATCGGGTCGAGTTCCTCGTAGGGAGGCAGGCTCTGGTCATCGCGCTGGTCGGGGCGCAGTTCCGCCGACGGCGGCTTGTCGATGACGGCCCGGGGGATGATCTCGCGGCCGGCGCGTTCGTTCACCCTGCGCGACAGCGCGAACACCTGCAGCTTCAGCACGTCCTTGATGATGGCGTACCCGCCGGCAGAGTCGCCGTAGATGGTGAAGTACCCCACCGCCATCTCGCTCGTGTTGCCGGTGGTGAGCACCATCCAGCCGAACTTGTTCGACAGCGCCATGAGGGTGGTGCCGCGGCACCTGCTCTGCAGGTTCTCCTCGGTCAGGTCCTGGTCGCGACCCGCGAAGGACGGGCCCAGCATGGAGAGATAGGAGGTGAACGCCGGCTCGATGCTGATGACCCTGTGGTCGATCCCGAGGTTCGCCGCGAGCGCGGCGGCATCGTCCAGTGAACCCCGGCTGCTGTAGCGCGACGGCATGGCGACACCGTGCACGTGGTCCGCACCGAGAGCGTCGACAGCGACGGCCGCCACGATCGAGGAGTCGATCCCGCCCGACAGGCCGATGACCACGTCGGTGAAGCCGTTCTTCGTGACGTAGTCGCGGGTGCCCGTCACGAGCGCGCTGTGCATGCGGTCGATGTCGGCCTCGAACGGCTCGATGCGCGCGGGTGCGACGGTGCCGCCGGCGAAGTCGATGTCGACCACCTCGAAGTCCGCCTCGAACGAGCGGAGCCTGCACGCAACGTTCCCGGCCGCGTCGATGACCACACTCGAGCCCTCGAACACGAGCTCATCCTGTCCGCCCACCTGGTTCACGTAGACGACGGGCGCGTGCGAGGTGCGCGCCCTCTCCGAGAGCATCTCCTCGCGGGCGGTGTGCTTGCCGTCGTGGTACGGCGACCCGTTCACGTTGAGGATGACCTGTGCACCGGCACGCGCCTGCGCCCGCACAGGGCCGTCGGCGGACCAGATGTCCTCGCAGACGGAGATGCCGACGCGGGCGGACGCGACTGAGACGATGCCGGCGACCGCGCCGTTCGACTCCGGCGGACCGGGGACGAAGTACCGCTGCTCGTCGAACACCGCGTAGTTCGGCAGCAGCTGCTTGCGGTAAATGGCCCTGACCTCGCCGTTTCCGCACAGCGCGAGCGCGTTGTGGAGACGGGTGTCCCTCGCCTCCACGAAACCGACGAGTGCCCAGCACCCGGTGCCGGCGGTGGACATGGCGAATTCGGCGAGGGACCTCATGTTGTCCCGCACGAACTGGGGCTTCAGCACCAGGACTTCCGGCGGGTAGCCCGTGACGGCCAGTTCGGGGAAGACGACGATGTCGGCCCCCGCTGCCTCTGCGCGGGCGTGGTCGGCGCGCATCCGGGCCACGTTGCCCGCGAGATCGCCGACCGTCTGGTTCAGTTGCGAGAGTGCGACCCTGAGGGTCCCGGGCGACTTACTCACGGGGAGAGCCTTCGTCAGGGGCGCCATGGTTCACGCCCCCGAGGCTAGCGAGGCGATTATCCACAGGACTTTGCCCGTCTCCCGCCCGTCTCCCGCCGGTTACCCGCCCCGGGCAGGCCGCAATGTGTCGTTTCACACAGCGTTTACAAACCGAACATGACAAAGCAACTGCCCGCTGACATCCTTGAGGACGACATCAGAGGGGCCCTCGGGACCCACGACAGGTAAAGGAAGCCACCGTGCCCATTCAGGCCGAATACATCTGGATCGACGGAACGTCCCCGACGCCGTTGCTGCGCTCCAAGACCAAGGTCATCCCCGACTACGCGGGTGCCCTCACCGACATGCCAATCGACGAGTGGGGCTTTGACGGCTCCTCCACCGAGCAGGCCACCGGCGAGTCCTCCGACTGCATCCTCAAGCCGGTGTTCCACTGCGCCGACCCGATCCGCGGCGGCAAGAACATCCTCGTGCTCTGCGAGGTTCTCCTCGCCTCCACCGGCGAGCCCCACCCCACTAACACCCGCGCGGCCGCTGCCGCCGCGCAGGCCCAGTTCAAGGACCAGGAGATGTGGTACGGCATCGAGCAGGAGTACACGATGCTCCGCCTCGACGGCACCCCTTACGGTTTCCCCGTGGGCGGTTACCCGAAGCCCCAGGGTCCCTACTACTGCGGCGTCGGCGCAGGCCGCGTCGTCGGCCGCGAGATCATCGAGCTGCACACCCAGGCGTGCATCGATGCCGGTCTGCGGATCTCGGGCACCAACGCCGAGGTCATGCCCGGCCAGTGGGAGTTCCAGATCGGACCGGGCGATGCCCTGACCGCCTCTGACCACATGTACATCGCCCGCTGGCTGCTCCACCGCGTCGCCGAGGACTTCGACGTCGTCATCTCGTTCGACGCCAAGCCCGAGAAGGGCGACTGGAACGGCGCAGGTGCGCACACCAACTTCTCCACCCGTGCGATGCGCGAGAACTACGACGCGGTCATCGCGGCGTGCGAGAAACTGGGCACCCGCGTGCTGGAGCACGTGGAGAACTACGGCCATGACATCCAGAGCCGCCTCACCGGCAAGCACGAGACGGCCCCGTGGAACAAGTACTCCTACGGCGTGTCGAACCGCGGCGCGTCGGTGCGCATCCCCTGGCAGGTGGCCCGCGACAAGCGCGGCTACGCCGAGGACCGCCGCCCGAACGCGAACTGTGACCCGTACACGGTCACCCGTCTCATCCTCGAGACCGTCTGCGGCTGAGCGCCACGGAGCGTCCAATGAACATGGTGCGGGGGGCCGGAAGGCCCCCCGTTGCCGTTTCCCCCTGAAAACACAACGCTTCCGGGACCTCCGGTAGCCCCCGCCGTGTTGCATCGGCAGACTGAGGAGATGAGCGAGATGCTGAACCAACAGCGCGAGTACGTGTTGAGGACGGTCGAGGAGCGCGGCGTGCGTCTCGTGCGCCTGTGGTTCACCGACGTGCTCGGCAGCCTGAAGTCGTTCGCGATCAGTCCGGCCGAACTGGAGAACGCCCTCCAGGACGGCATGACGTTCGACGGTTCCTCGATCGACGGCTTCAGCCGCGTGCAGGAGGCCGACGTCCTCGCCATCCCGGACCCGAACACCTTCGAGATCCTCCCGTGGGTGGACGCCAAGAGCGCCGAGGCGCGTGTGTTCTGCGACATCCACGA
>SXYT01000053.1 GCA_005788205.1 Actinomycetota bacterium
CTTCCCGGCGGCGGCCAGCCCGACGGTGACGGCCGGGTTGATGTGGCAGCCCGAGACCGGGCCGATGGCGTACGCGGCGACCAGCAACGAAAGCCCGAAGGCCAGCGAGACCATCAGCACCTTGCCGTCGAAACCGGGCACAAGCACCGCGGTGCCCGGACCCCCCATCACCAATATGAAGGTGCCGAGGGCCTCGGCCGCCAGGATCTGAGACTTGTTCATGGTGTTCCCCTCTGCCGGGGGCACACGCCCCGACCCAGGAATCTTCACCCCGTTTCCCGGGCTGTTGGTGGATGGGTTGATGGACTCACTCGAGACCCTCGAGGACCTCGCGGCACCGGACGAGCTCCGCGCCGACCATGCGCCTGAAGGTGTGTGACCACCGCATCATCTCTGAGATTCGTGACCGTGTCCTCATCGTGAAGGTCGTGCGGGTCGGCCACCGTCGCGACCTGCACCGCCCGTAGCATCGGTCCCCATGGGCCCCGCAGAAGCACACAGCATCGCGGTGGCCGCGGGACGCGACTTCTACACCGACCCCGACACCGGGCTCATGGTGATGACGGAGCTGTACCTGAGGCGCCGCGGCTACTGCTGCGACAACAAGTGCCGCCACTGCCCGTACCGGGAAACGAACACCGCACAATCCTGACTGCCACAATGGGACGGTGCGCGGCAGGCTGAGGACGGAACTGACGGCAATCGCCGCCGCGAAGGCCCTCACCGTGGTGACGGTCCTCCTCGTGTGGGCCCGCAACCGCCGTTTCTTCTACCGCGACGACGTGGAGCACCAGATGATGGGCGCGTTCCGGGCGCTCCACGAGAACGGGTACGGCATCAGCGACATCGGCGGCTTCCGCAGATCATGGGCACTGTCGCTCGTGACGGGCGAGATCCAGTTCGGCGTGTTCAACCCGCTGACACCCGTGCGCGACGCGATCGCCTCCATGGGCGACGACCTCGCGCGCAACGCGATGCTGATCGCACTGCTCTACATGCTCATCGCCATCACCGGCGCGTACGTGGCGGCGCGCGCCGTGCGCATCCCGCCGGCGCTCGCGGTCGCCGCCTCCCTGTTCGCGGTGTTCAACGTGCACCTTCTCTACTGGAACGCCGGCAGCTGGACGCCGGCGCTCATCGGTTTTGCGTGGTTCGCGTGGTTCGTCGCCGCGGTGTGGTGGACAAGGCGAGACATCCGGTTCGCCGTCGCGATCCCCGTGAGCGGCTTCTTCCTCGTCACCGCCGGGTGGCCGCACGCGATGATCGCCGCCGGCGTGGTCGCGCTGGTCGCGGGGGTGCAGCAGCTGCTGGAGCGCAGATGGGGCGCTCGCGAGGCGGTGCGCTACGCGGCGGCGTGCGTCGCCACCGCCCTGCTCACCGCACCCACCTGGGTGAGCGCGCAGCTGTTCGCCGACTGGGCCGCGCGCGCCCCGCACGGCCTGTTCAACGACGGGTTCCTCACGCACCACCTCGAGGCCGTGTTCTTCTCGTGGTCACCGTTCAGCCAGCCCTACATCGACGGTTTCGCGGGGCAGGGGTTCATGTTCGAGCCGGTCACGTACATCGCGTGGTTCCTGCCCCTCGCCGCGTACTGGGTGGCCACGTCGCAGGCCGTGCGGCGCACGGTGCGCACGGACCTGGTCACTGCCGCCGTCGTGTGCATCGGCACGTTCGGGCCGAGCATCCTCGGGCCCACGCGCTGGCCGTTCAGGTTCCAGCCGTTCGCGGCGTTCCTCGTCGTCATGGTCGCAGCCCAGGCGATGCACGCCGCCCGGGACGAGGCCCACGACCCGCGCCGGTTCACGAACGCGTGGAAGTGGGTCGCGCCGGTCGCATGGCTCGCGCTCACCGCGTTCCGGCCGCGTCTCTACCCGATGTTCCTCACCATCGGCCTCCTCGTCGCGGTCGCCCTCGCCCACCGCCTCTTTCTCTCCTCGGCGCGCCGTTGGTTCCCGCCGCTCCTGTCCGCCAGCGTGGTGCTCACCACGGTGTACCTCGTGATGGCCAGTCCGTCGCCGGCGATGCCGGGCGACCGCAACACCCCCTCGTCACGCTCGGCCATCGCGCGGCAGTACGCGCCCATGGAGGGCCAGCGCGTGCTCGCCCTACAGGGCAACCTCGCCGGCGCCCAGACGATCGAGAAGAAGCGCGGGCGCTTCCGGCTGATCCCGAACCCGGAGGGATCGGTGACGGCCGCCGAGATGGCTGACGGCAACGTCATCCTCGCCACCGGGATCGACGCGGAGTTCGTGACGGGCTACTCCGCCATGCCGCACGAGGGTCTCGAGGACCAGTTGCGCACGCGCGTGTTCGGGTGGTCCACGGCGGAGACCGCCGCGCAGCTCTTCGCCACGGAGCCGACGACGGGCAGATACTGGATCGACCTTCTCGGCGTCACGCAACTGTTCGTGCAGCGCGGGGAGCAGCAGCAGTGGCTGGATGCGGCGCTGCCCGACGGCTACGAGCTCACGAAGGTGGACGAGTCCCCGCACTGGGTCCTGTGGGGCACGGAGAACAAGGAGCGGCTCGACATCAGCCACTCGGGCGGCGGCAAGGTGGTGCTTGCCCGGCCGCTCACCCCGGGACTGCGCGTCTCGGTGGACGGTGCCGACGTGCCGGTGTCGTCTCTTGCCGGTGTCCTGCCGGTCGTCGATGCGGCACCGTCCGCCGACATCGAGGTCCGCTACGCGCTCCCGCGCGGCGGAGTCATCGCCGTGCTGATGATGCTCGGCGGCCTGTTGTTCGTGTGGCTCGCCTGGGGCGGGCGGCGCCGCACAGCCGCCTGACCGGTCAGGACAGGCCGAGCCGCTCGAACTGCTCGGATGGTGCGCCGACCTCCGTGAGCGCGGCTCGCAGCAGTTCCTCGGCATCATGTGCGATGACGTCACCGATGCGGTTCACCGTCTCGTCGGGGTCCTCGCCGCGGTGGAACATGATCGTCTGGTACTCCGCGGCATACGCCCAGAACGGCAGGAGATCCCCCGCCCTGAACGGCTGGCGGATCACCGGCACCGTGCTGCCCGGCATGTAGTCGAGGGATGCGCGCGCATCCGGCGTCGGCATGCGCACGTCCGGACGTGACGGCACCGGCATCGTGCTCCAGCGGTTCGACCACATGGAGTGCGGTGCGTTGTCGCCCTGCGGCCCGCGCGTGTAACGCCACTCACCGGTGACCAGCTGCACTTCGCGGCCCCACACGCCTGTCAGCAACCAATCCCGCACGGACGATGACTCCCTGGTGATGAGCGGCACCAGCGAACTGCCGTGCGACACGTGCGGGACATCCACACCGAACACCGCAGCGAGCGTGGCGTGGATGTCGGTGGAGGTGGTGAGTGCGTCGTTCGTGCCCGGCGCGGCACCCGGCCACGCGACCATCAGCGGGATGTGACCGAGCGGCTTGTACACCGGGATACCCGGCTTGCCCCAGACGTCACGGCCCTTCACGTCGGCATCGCCGAGGTAGTGGCCGTGGTCGGTGCACAGGATCACGGCGGTGTCCTCCCATGCACCCGTGGCATCAAGTGCGTCCAGCACGCGGCCGAGCCAGTGGTCGATCATGGAGAGTTTCCCGCCGTACTGGGCACGAATCTGCCGGGCATCCCGGTCGTCGATGATCCCCTTCGCCTTTGCGTCCACGGCGTACGGCGGCCAGATCAGGTGCGGGCCCTCCCACGTGTCGTCGTACCGACCGGCCCATTCCTCCGGGGTGTCGAATGGCTCGTGCGGGTCGAACTCGTCCACGAGCAGCATGAACCGCTCGCCCTTCGCGCGGTGCACGGTGGAATGCGTCGACAACCAGTGCGCCGCCGCGGACATCGTGCGGGGCCCGGGGAAGTCCTCCTCGCCCCGGAACCAGCCACGTGAGTTGTCGTAGTGCGTGTGGCCCCGGCCGTAGGACGGCGCACCCAGCCACGACTCGTCGGGCCGGGTGAACCATGCGTCACTCTCGTGCCCTCGCTCGTAGGTC
>SXYT01000054.1 GCA_005788205.1 Actinomycetota bacterium
ATCTTCGACGAGAACGGCAATGCCGTCGCCTTCGGCGGGCGCATCCTGCCGGGCGTCGAGGGCCAGGCAAAGTACAAGAACTCCACCGAGACCCCGGTGTACACGAAGTCACGCACGCTCTACGGCCTGAACTGGGCCAAGTCTGATGCCGTGAAGCGCGACCAGGTCGTCGTCTGCGAGGGCTACACCGACGTCATCGGTTTCCACCGCAGCGCAGTGACCACGGCGATCGCCACGTGCGGCACCGCTCTCACCGAGGAGCACGTGAAGCTGATGAAGAGGTACGCGCGCAACGTCGTGCTCGCGTTCGATGCCGACAGCGCCGGCCAGGGTGCGGCCGAGAAGTTCTACGAGTGGGAGAAGAAGTACGACGTCACGGTGTCGGTCGCCCAGTTCCCCGAGGGCAAGGACCCCGGCGACCTCGCCAACTCGGACCCAGCCAGTCTCCAGGCCGCGGTCGACGGTGCCATGCCGTTCCTTGGCTTCCGTCTGAAGCGCCTGTACCAGGCGAATCCCCTTCGCACCCCGGAGTCCAGGGCGCGCACCGCGGAACTGGCGATGAACCTCGTGAACGAGCATCCCGACGTGAACGTGCGCCGTCTGTACGCCAGCGAGGTCGCCGTGCAGACGGGCGTGTCGCAGGCCGAGCTCATCCGGATCGCGGAGCGCGGAAGGGGCAGGCCGGCCACGGTGGCGGCACCCGTGCGCCAGGCCCCGGACGGCGCCGGCTTCGTGGCTCTCTCGCTCCTCATCCATGACTGGGACTCGATCGCCCCGTGGCTGATCGAGGATCTCTTCGCCGACCACTCCCACCGTGACGCTTTCCGTGCCCTCGCAGAGGCAGAGGGTGACGTCCACCGGGCCCTCGCCCTGGTGGAGGGCGATGCCGTCGACATCATCGAGCGTGCGGCTGTCCACGACGCAGAGGCGGACGCCCTCACCGAGGCACGCACCCTGATCGCGGCGGCGGCCCGCCGAGAGCTGTCGGGGCGTGTGCACATCACAGACCCCGAGGACCTCCGCCAGGACCAGGCGGCGCGCGTGGCGCTTGCTGATCTGTCGCGCCCCGACAGGGCCGTGCAGGCGGCGGTGACACTCCTGCAGTGGCTCACCGACAGGGCGGGAGCGTCTGCGTGAGCAGCCGGAGGCCCCAGCCCCCGCACCCCTTGGTTGACCCGGCGGAGTGGGCGGTGCTCCTCGCCTCGCGGAACGAGGCGGGGGAGGTGGAGGCCAACAACGTGGCCCATGTGCTGCGCCATCTGGAACTCTCCGAGGACCTCCTGCGTCATACGGAGTCTGTGCTGAAGCAATCCGACATCACCATCGCCCGCGTGGAGGCCGACATCTCCGGCCCGATCGACCGCCCCGACGGGGACGCCAAGTCGGTCCCGCAGCGACCGACCACGTCCACGCCTCGCACGGCCCAGAAGGGCACCGGCCCCGAGGCGGGAGACGCGGTCCGCATGTACCTCCATGAGATCGGACAGGTGGACCTGCTCACCGCAGAGGACGAGCGCAGGCTCGGCAGGGCAATCCGCGACATGCAGGAGGCCCGCCGCAGGCTGGACGCCGGCGGGGGCGTGGGTGGCGCGCAGCGGCGCGAACTGCGTGCTGCCGTCCGTGCGGGTGACGAGGCGCTCGAGCACCTCGTCAAGGCGAACCTGCGTCTCGTCGTGTCGATTGCCCGGCGCTACGACGGCCGTGAGTTGCCGCTCGCCGACCTCATCCAGGAGGGCAACATCGGGCTCATGAGGGCCGCCGAGAAGTACGACTGCGAGAAGGGTTTCAAGTTCTCGACCTATGCGACCTGGTGGATCCGCCAGGCCATGATGCGCGCCATGGCGGACCAGGGCCGCACCATCCGCGTGCCGAGCCACGTGGTGGAGATCATCAACCGGATGACGAAAGCGGAGCGCGAGCTCACCATGGAACTCGAGCGTGAGCCGACGCTCGAGGAGCTCTCGGCGCGCACCCTCATCTCTGTCGACAGGATCGAGGAACTGAAGCAGATCGCGTCGGTGTCCATCAGCCTCGACGAGCCGATCGGCTCCGACGGGGACTCCTCGACGTGGGCGGAGCGCGTCTTCGACAAGGACGACCCCGACTCCCCGGTCGACATCACGCAACGCAAGCACCTCATCGCCGCGATCGCGAGCGAGTTGCACAACCTCCCGGAGCGGGACCACCGCATCCTGGACAAGCGGTTCGGGATCAGCTCGGGGGAGCCGCAGACCCTGGACGAGGTCGCAAAGCAGGAGGGCGTCACACGGGAGCGCATCCGCCAGATAGAGCAGAAGACGCTCGCCCGCATGCGTCACCCGAACAACAGCCAGCGCCTGCGCAGTTTCCTCGACGACGACTGAGGCACGGTGGATGTGGGCGCCCGAGGGTGCCGCTGGTAGCCTGTCATTCGGCCCATTCCGGGGTAGCTCAGTTGGCAGAGCAACGGACTGTTAATCCGTGGGTCGTGGGTTCGAGCCCCACCCCCGGAGCCATTTCCCGTCTCACCACGGGCCAGTAGCTCAGGGGTTAGAGCATGGGACTCATAATCCCGTGGTCGTAGGTTCGATCCCTACCTGGCCCACCGGACAGAGCCGCCTAGTCGGCGTCGATCCATCCCGGCACGCGCTGGAGCAGGTCAAGGCTGACCTCGCGGCAGCGGTCGAGCACCCCGCAGAGGGCTTCGTCGTTGCCCTTGTACACGTCGGCGAGGCTCACCTGGATCCGGGAGACCACCGTCAGGCTCCGTTCCGGTGCGTCCGTGACCTGGTGGAACGAGTCAATGGCCGAGATCTCGAGCGGCAGCTCGAGCCCGCCGATGCCTGCGACATCAGTGGCGAGAACGAGCAGGTCCGGCGGGGACGTGAGCGGCGGGAAGGCCCACGTGAACACCAGGGGGAACTCGAACGTGCCGGGAGGATCGTCGTCCGGGTCATCCATGGCGAGCACGGCATCCTCGAAGTTGAGCAGCGTGCGGGGGTCTATCTCGAGGCTGACATGGAGGTCGATCGGCCCGCTGCACGCCTCTTCGGGGTGCAGGTCGACCTCCCACAGCTGGCTGAGCGAGTATGTCTCCACGAAGTGGCGCTCGTCGTGCACGTGGAAACCGTGATCCACCGCATGGCTCTTCAGGTCGGAGACGAACCCCGCGATGTCGATGACGGCCACGCACCGCACACTACCGTTTGGGGGTGCCCCGCTTCGATTACGACTCCGACGACCGCGACCTGATCGGCTTCCTCCACGATGTCGCCGATGCCGCGGCGGACACGCTCGACGAGATCGAGAACTGGGACCTCTCCGGCGAGCGCGACGGGCAGTACGGCGCCGATGTGGTGGTGGACGACGTCATCGTCGCACTGCTCGAGTCGGCAGGCTTCGACGTGCTCTCCGAGGAGAGCGGTTTCACCGGCGACGTCGTTCCCGTGACGGGCAGCGGTCTCCTCGCGGTCGTCGATCCGCTCGACGGCTCCACAAACGCGAGCCGTGGCCTTCCGTGGTTCGCCACGTCGATCTGCATCGTGGACCGCGACGGACCGCGCGCCGCCCTCGTGGCCGAGCAGTCCGGCAGCGAGACGCGGTACGCCGCGGTGCGCGGCGGCGGCGCGAACTGTGACGGCATGCCTTTGAGGGTCGTGCCGACGACGAGCCTGGGTGACGCCGTGATCGGGGTGAACGGTGCGCCGCCGCACGACCCGGGCTGGTGGCAGACGCGGTCGCTCGGTGCCGCCGCCCTCGACATCTCTCTCGTGGCGAAGGGTGCCCTCGACGGCTACGTCGATTTCCACGACCACGGGGTGTGGGACTATCTCGCGGCGGTGCTCATCTGCCGCGAGGCTGGCTGCGTTGTGGAGGACGCCGGGGGCAGGGACCTGGTCGTTCTCGACCCGAACGCACGGCGCTCGCCGGTGGTGGCCAACTCACGGCCGTTGCTCGACGCTCTCATCTCCGCACGCCGTCGTTCCTTGCGCTGAGCGCCCCCGGCGCCTCGGCCGCGAGAATTGGATGATCCCCGACGAATCGAGACGGGGCGAGGCAATCAGGGCCGGCCGGTGCGCCCGTTCGGGCGACGGCGGCGCCTCCGCGCTCGGCGGTACGGTAAGACGATGCGCCGCGTTGTTTCTGTCGTCGTTGCCGCGTGCCTCGTCCTGCCGTTCGTGGCGTCGTCCGGGCCGGCCGGTGCCGTGCCGGTCCTGTCCGCCTGGACCGAGAAGAAGTCCTCGTCGGCGCACGGGGGAGTCCTGCACACGACCACCGTGACCGGCGCGTCTGCGCTGTACAACGTGCGCGGCAGGCGTTTTGCCTTGTGGTACGTGGCGGGCCCCCGGAACGGCCGGGTTGCGGTCTTCGTGAACGGCAAGAAGGTGCGCACGATCGACCAGTACTCCCCGCGCACCGTGCGACGGGCCGTCACGCTCACGTCTGTGAAGCAGACGAACACCGTCATGGTGGTTGCGCTCTCCACGCGCAGCAAGGCATCGAAAGGGACCCACGTGAACGTCGATGCGTTCTCGCCCGTGCCGGCGCGGTGCACGAAAGGGTGCGTGCGCAACCCCGTGATCGTGCCCCGCGAGACCAGCGCAATGGCAGTCTCCTCGGAGGCCCCCTGGTACCCGAAGGCGGTCCCCGCGCGCACGTCGCCTGACTGGGTCGTGGCCATCGGAAGCTACGTGCGCGGGCGTGACGTGCAGCCGATCGACACTGCGGTGCCCGTCATCCGGGCCGCGGCGTGTGACCAGGC